>JBEEPP010000088.1:0-3941 GCA_041191045.1 Pseudomonadota bacterium | reverse complement strand
ATATTTATGGTTTTTGAAATGAAGAGCGTCTGCTGGTGAAATATCATGTGCTACTAAAATTGTTAATTTTTCTTTATTCTTTACTGTAATTTGGTTTGAGTGACCCAAAAGTATTTTAATAACTCTTTCAACAACTTGAATAACATCTTGCTTTCTTTCTCTTAGATATTGATCTTTGATTTGATCAAATTGATTTACGACGCTATCCATTTGTTTTTTTATTGCCCATTCCGCATTACATTTTTCATTTTCAATAATGGATTTTGGTAAAACAGATAATGATTTGTCATTAAGTATCATTATGTGCGTATCAATAAATGCCTCTAATTCACCTGGCGCATCTGAAGGAAGTTGCGATTTGATTTTATTGAGTTCAATTCTGACGGTATTAACAGCGTCCTCAAATCTCTTAATTTCATGAGGTATATTTTTTAAATCAATATCGTATTGAACGACTTCGAGGAGTGCATTGGATATCAAATGTGCCTTGCCTATTGCAATGCCATTTGAAACACCAATACCGTGAAGGCTAAAAGGAGTCATATTACTCTCCTTCCCCAAAATAATCATTGATAAGCGCAACAATAGAATTTAAAGCATCTTGTTCGTCAGAACCTTCGGTTGTGATAGTAATATCTGAACCTTGACTAGCCGCTAGCATCATTAAACCCATAATGCTTTTTGCATTTACTTTTTTATTACTTTTTTCAATCCATATATCAGATTTAAATTGGGTAGCAACTTGAGTTAACTTAGCTGAAGCTCTTGCGTGTAAACCAAGTTTATTAATAATCTTAATAGAAGTGACTAGCATGTTTGATTAGATTGAATATGAATAATGCCATCTTGAGCGCCTTGAATTGCTTTAGGAATGAGAACATCAAAGGACTCATGTCGATAGCTAATACTTCGAATGAGCATTGATAAATTAACACCCGCAATCGCATTGACTTTGCCAGATTTAATTATTTTAGTAATAATGTTACAAGGCGTTGCTCCAAAAATATCTGTGAGAATTAAAACGCCATCACCCTGATCCAATAGATTAATTTTTTCTGAAATTTCCTTATACATATTTTCGTGCGCACAATCATTTTCAATTGTAAGAGAATCTAGAAACTTTGGCCTATCGCCTAGAACATGAATTGCACATTCAATCAGAGATTTTCCAAGTTCGCCGTGTGTAATAAGAAGGATGCCAATCATAAGTGTCTTAATGGTTAATATCTCTATGGCGAATAATTACCTGAGATTTTGGGTTATAAAAATTAGAAAATAATTTATTTGCAATATAAACTGAGCGATGCTTGCCACCAGTGCAACCAATAGCTATATGCAGCGAATGTCTTTGATCTTTTTTAAAAGCGCTCAACCACTCATTTACAAAGTGATTGATATCTTGATACATTTTATTCACTTCATTATAGCCTTGAAAAAATTCAGCAACAGGCTTATCTAACCCAGTTAAATTTTTTAAATTAGATTCATAGTGCGGGTTTGGAAGACAGCGGACATCAAAAATAAAATCTGCATCAAGTGGGATGCCAAATTTGTATCCGAACGAACTAAATTGCAAGGCAAGGTGATCTTCCTTTAACTCAATTAATTCGCTCAATGCTTTCTTTAATGCATTAACTGACATGCTGCTAGTATCAATTTTATAACCAATCTCAGCTAATGGTGCCAGCATAGATCTTTCTTTTTCTATAGTTTCAGCAAGAGATAGCTTTTCGTTTGCAAGGGGATGCCTGCGTCTCGTTTCACCAAATCGTCTTACGATAGACTCGGTAGATGATTCAAGGTAAATCAACTTCGTTTTAATCGATAAAGATTCAATTTCTTTTATAACGAAGGGCAATTTTTCAATATCAATGCTTCTAATATCAACACTAATTGCAACCTTGTCTTGATGCTCATGATTTAGATGTTGTGAAATATTTGACAAAAGTGTGACAGGTAAGTTATCGATACAATAAAAGTCATTATCTTCGAGGGCATTTAAGGCAATACTTTTACCTGAGCCCGATAGTCCTGAAATAATAATAACTTCCATAATTAATGACCCAAACTCAATTCTAGATTAAGTTTCTGAGACAAATAATTTATTGTGTTATACCCATTTTTGAATAATATGTAATTTTTAACTGCAGTTTCAATCAAGAGACTTATATGTCTTGTTTGAGTTATAGGGATTTCAATTTTAGGAATATTAATATCAAAAAGTCTAAAAGTGTTTACAGTCATTTCTAGTTTTGAATAATCAAGTTTTTTTCGGAATGTTTTTAATTCAATAACTAAAAAAAGTTTTTGTTCTGAAGTTACACTTTTACGGCCAAACAATTTTTTAATATCGAGAATACCTAAGCCACGAACTTCCATTAAATTTTTTAAAAGTGACGGGGCTTTTCCTATAAGTTTATTGTGATCCTTTTTATAAAACGCCACACTATCATCAGCAATAAGTTTGTGACCTCTACTGATCAAATCAAGTACCACCTCGCTTTTACCAACGCCTGACTTTCCAATAATTAAAATACCTTTACCTTTTATTTCAACAAATACACCGTGTGTATGGTTTGTAACTTCAGGGTCTTTGGATTTTAATGTAATTAAATTAAAGAACTTTGATAGATGCATTATTCAATTGGTTGATGTTTTAAACCACCCTGAACTCTATGATGGTCTTTATGAACTTCTTTGTATTTAATGACTTGACGATCTAGCTTGTCTGAGAGTAAATCAATTGCACTATACATGCTTTCACCTCTGCACTCAGCATGGACATCATTTTTAGGCAAGTGAATGGTAGCTTCCGCAATATGCTCCAGTTTATTAACGGTGAGAGTTACTTTTGCATCAATGACATGGTCAAAATGGTGAAAAATCTTAGCTAATTTAGTTTGAATATATTCCTTTAATGACGGAGTAATTTCTAAGTGATGGCCAGTCAAATGAATATTCATGACGTTTCCTTAAGGTTAAAGTTATAAAATTTTTCTAAGATTGGTTGGAGCAATATTTAGTATTTCTCTATATTTTGCTACAGTTCGACGAGCGATATTAATATCTTGCCTCTTCAATAATAAGACAATGTCATTGTCTGAAAGTGGGTTTTTTGGATCTTCTTGTTTTATGACTTCTTTAATTTTAGCCCTTATTGCGGTAGATGCAAGCTCATTCCCTGACGCACTATCAATCGAGCTACCAAAGAAAAATTTGAGTTCATAGATACCACGAGGGGTATTAATATATTTATTTGATGTGACGCGCGATATAGTGGATTCATGAAGTCCCACTTCTTCAGCAATCTCTCTTAAAACAAGAGGTTTCATCATGGACTCGCCATGATCTAAAAAGTCTTTTTGATGTCTCATAATTGCCTCGGAGACTTTAAGGATTGTGACAAAGCGTTGTTGTATATTTTTTACAATCCACTTAGCTTCCTGTATCTGACTAGACAAATGATGCGTATCGTCATTTTGTGAGCTCTTTATTAAGTCTCGATAAATATGATTTAAGCGAAGTTTGGGAATCGCTTGTTCATTTAATGAAACCTGCCATTTAGTCTTCACTTTTTTGACATTAACTTCATGTTGAATGAAATGATGCCTTTCAATAGTAGAAAATATATTTCCGGGTTTTGGATTAAGGCTTTTAATTACTTTTTGAACATCTCTTAATGCATCATCTTCACACCCTAGTATTTTTTTAAGTCTTACAAAGTCACGCGCAGCTAAAAGATTTAAATGGCTCTTGATTACTTTAATAGAAAGTAAATGAATTGGAGTTTCTTCTTTGCTCTCAAGTTGAAGTGTCAGACATTCTATAAGGTCTCTTGCGCCAATACCTGGCGGAGCTTGTTTTTGAAGAAGCTTTAGTAAAGACTCTATTTCTTCAATGCTTACTTCATATTCTTTTGGAATACTTGCTAAAAAGTAATC
>JBEEPP010000087.1:0-3972 GCA_041191045.1 Pseudomonadota bacterium | reverse complement strand
CCAAAACGTTGTCCGCCAAATTGGGCTTTACCACCAAGAGGTTGTTGCGTTACAAGAGAGTATGGTCCTGTTGAACGAGCATGCATTTTGTCATCAACTAGATGATGTAATTTAAGTACATGCATATAACCTACTGTGACAGGTCTTTCAAATGCCTCACCTGTGCGACCATCAAACAATTTTACTTGCGTTTTATTTGCTGAGAATTGCAAGAGTTCTGTTTTTGGATCGTTATCTGGGTAAGCAAGATCTAACATATATTTAATGTCAGACTCGGATGCGCCATCGAATACAGATGTAGCAAATGGAACACCATTTTTTAAATGTTGAGCAAGTTCTACAACTTCATCATCGTTCAATGACTTAATATCTTCTTTTTTACCAGAAGCATCGTTGTAAATTTGATCTAAGAATTTACGCACCTCAGTTACCTTCGCTTCTTCTTTTAACATTTCGCCAATACGAATACCTAATCCTTTAGCTGCCCATCCAAGATGGGTTTCTAAGATTTGGCCGATGTTCATTCGGGAAGGAACGCCTAATGGATTTAATACAATATCCAAAGGTGTGCCATCAGCCATATGCGGCATATCTTCTACAGGAGCAATTTTTGAAACTACGCCTTTATTACCGTGACGTCCGGCCATTTTATCGCCAGGTTGGATTCTACGTTTCACAGCTAAGTAAACCTTAACCATTTTTTGAACACCGGGTGGAAGTTCGTCGCCTTGTGTTAATTTGCGTTTTTTCTCTTCAAAGCGTTTATCGAATTGCTCTTTAGCAACCGCTAAATTATCTTTCAATGTTTCTAATTGTTTTGAAGCATCATCATTACCTAAACGAATATCGAACCAATCATATCTATTAATTGAAGCTAGAAAATCTTTAGAAATTTTTTCGCCTTTTTTCAAACCTTTTGGGCCGCCGGTTGCAACTTTGTTTGTAAGTAATCTTTCGATTCTTCCAAAAGTATCATCTTCTACAATTCTTAATTGATCAGCCAAATCTTGTTTGAAATGTTTTAATTGATCATCAATGATTTGTTGCGCTCTTGAATCTCTATCAATACCTTCTCTAGTAAATACTTGAACGTCAATAATTGTTCCTGACATACCTGATGGCACTCTCAAACTTGTATCTTTTACATCAGAAGCTTTTTCACCAAAGATTGCTCGCAAGAGTTTTTCTTCAGGTGTAAGTTGTGTTTCACCTTTTGGCGTCACCTTACCTACAAGCACATCGCCTGATTCAACTTCAGCACCAATATAAATAATGCCGGACTCATCAAGTCTTCCAAGCATTCTTTCTGAAAGGTTTGAAATATCTCGTGTAATTTCTTCAGGGCCTAATTTTGTATCTCTAGATACAACAGATAACTCTTCAATATGAATTGATGTATATCGATCTTCGGCTACTACGCGCTCTGAAATTAGAATCGAATCCTCGAAGTTATAACCATTCCATGGCATAAATCCAACAAGCATATTTTGACCAAGCGCTAATTCACCTACATCAGTTGATGCGCCGTCAGCAATCACATCACCTCTTGCAATTTTGTTGCCAATTCTTACGAGTGGCCTTTGATTGATATTGGTATTTTGATTTGATCTTGTGTATTTAGTTAGATTGTAAATATCAACGCCAACTTCTCCATCTGCAGCTTCATCGTCGTTAACGCGAATCACAATACGTCTTGAATCAACATAATCAACAACACCGCCTCGTTTGGCTTGAACTGTTGTGCCAGAGTCAGTGGCTACTGTTCTTTCAATACCTGTACCTACCACAGCTTTCTCTGCTCGTAAACAAGGCACTGCTTGACGTTGCATGTTTGCACCCATAAGCGCACGGTTTGCATCGTCATGTTCTAGGAATGGAATAAGTGCAGCTGCTACAGAAACAATCTGTCCAGGCGCCACATCCATATATTGAATAGGATCTACTGACGACATCGTAAATTCGTTACGGTGACGACATGAAATTAAATCATCTTGAAAGTGTCCTTTATTATCAAGCTCAGTATTTGCTTGAGCAATTACAAATTCACTTTCTTCGATTGCAGAAAGGTAATCTATCTTCGCAGTGACCTTGCCATTTTCAACGCGTCTATAAGGCGTCTCTAAGAATCCATATTGATTTGTTCTTGCATAAAGTGCGAGCGAATTAATCAATCCGATGTTTGGACCTTCGGGTGTTTCAATAGGACACACACGGCCATAATGCGTTGAGTGAACGTCACGCACTTCAAAGCCAGCACGCTCTCTTGTTAAGCCACCAGGACCTAATGCTGACACTCTGCGTTTATGTGTAATCTCAGATAATGGATTAGTTTGATCCATGAATTGAGATAATTGTGACGAACCAAAAAATTCTCTAATAGCACTTGAGATAGGTTTTGAATTAATTAAATCGTGCGGCATTAAATTATCTGCCTCAGCTTGGCTTAATCTTTCTTTAACAGCTCGCTCAACACGAACAAGTCCTGTTCTAAATTGATTCTCTACAAGCTCACCGACTGAACGAATTCTTCGATTGCCTAAATGATCGATATCATCTATCTCACCTCGACCATTGCGCAACTCGATCAGCACACCAATCACAGCCAAGATATCATCGTTTGATAAAATATTTGCACCAGTTTCACCCTGAGGGCCAACGCGCTTATAGAATCTTTGTAACCAATTTGCATGTTGCTCATAAACTTTTGGATGCGCTCTTCGATTAAATTTCATTCGACCTACATTAGATAGGTCATATCGATCTTCATTAAAGAACAACCCTTTAAATAAAGCCTCAACTGCATCTTCAGTTGGTGGCTCACCAGGTCGCATCATTCGATAAATAGCAACTTTAGCGCTATATTGATCAGGCACTTCATCTGAAGTAAGTGTTTGAGAAATATAATCACCATGATCTAAATCATTTGAATATAGTGTATGAATTTGTCCTACGCCTACTTCAATGAATTTATCTAATACTGATTCTGTGATTTCATCATTTGCATTAGCTATAACTTCGCCTGTATTTTTATCTACGATTGCTTTTGAAAGCTTACGGCCTAAAATAAAATCTTTATCTACTATAATTTTATTGACGCCTGCTTTTTCCATGTCGCGAATATGTTTAACAGTAATGCGTTTGTCTTTTTGAACAATTACATTGCCTCTTTTATCAGCGATATCAAATTTAGCAATTTCACCTCTTAAGCGATCAGGAACCAATTCAAACTCAATTGATTTTGCAGTCACATGGAATGCATCAAAGTCGTAATATGTTTCTAGAATTTGTTCTGGTGAATAACCTAAAGCTTTTAACAATATTGTGACCGGCATTTTTCTGCGACGATCCACACGGAAATATAGATAATCTTTAGGGTCAAATTCAAAGTCTAACCAAGAACCACGATAAGGGATGATTCTTGCAGAGAATAATAATTTGCCAGAGCTATGCGTTTTACCTCGATCATGCTCAAAGAACACACCAGGGCTTCTATGAAGTTGAGATACGATAACTCGCTCAGTACCGTTAATAACAAATGAGCCGTTATCTGTCATAAGCGGAATCTCGCCCATGTAAACTTCTTGCTCTTTAATTTCTTTAACTGTTGGTTTTGATGCTTCTTTATCCATAAGAGTTAAACGAACTTTGACTCTTAATGGAACACCGTAGGTTAATCCGCGTTGTTGACATTCTTTAACATCAAATGCTTCTTCACCTAAATTGTAGGTAACAAAATCAAGTCGGGCATTACCAGAATGACTTACGATTGGAAATACTGAATTAAATGTAGACTGTAATCCTTCACTTAGTCTCTGTTCAGGATGCGTATTTTTTTGTAAAAAAGCTGCGTAAGATTCAAGCTGCATGGTGAGCAAATATGGAATATCTTGCACACGCTCTCTTTTAGCAAAACTTTTTCTAATACGTTTTTTTTCAGTAAAGGAATAGCTCATTGCGTCTCCTGGTGTAATT
>JBEEPP010000086.1:0-4017 GCA_041191045.1 Pseudomonadota bacterium | reverse complement strand
CCGATATAACTAATCACTTCGTAACCGTTCGTCAGACGAACTTTAGCCACTTTACGCAAAGCAGAGTTTGGTTTTTTTGGAGTTGTTGTGTAAACACGCGTACACACACCTCTTTTTTGAGGTGAAGCTTCTAGAGCTGGAACTTTGCTCTTACTTTCAACTTTTTTTCGTGGTTTACGAATTAACTGATTAATTGTTGGCATCGCCTAAATCCTTAAATTTCTAACTTACTATTGATGATGACTCTCTGAAATCTCGCAACGAACGCGAAGATTCCAAAAAGCCGCAAATTGTATTTTGGTTCCTGCATAATGTCAACCTATCATTCAGTCGGCGCTTCAATTTCAGGGCTAATTTGAGCCTCTTCAATTGGAGCTTCAATCTGATCGAGTGGGACTTCAACAGGATTGATATCTTCCCCAGCAGCCGCAGCTTTTCTTGTTTCATGGTAAGCCAAGCCTGTACCTGCAGGAATTAATCGACCAACAATCACATTCTCTTTTAGTCCTCTTAGGTCATCACGCTTACCTAAAATTGCAGCTTCAGTGAGAACGCGGGTTGTTTCTTGGAACGAAGCAGCTGAAATGAATGAATCTGTTGATAATGATGCTTTAGTAATACCTAAAAGCACATACTCATATTCTGCTGGTTTTTTGTCTTGTGACAATACCAATTCATTTTCAGTTAATACTTCAGCTCTTTCGACTTGTTCGCCTTGAATAAATGAAGTATCACCTGCATCAGTAATACGAACGCGTCTTAACATTTGTCTTACAATGACTTCGATGTGTTTGTCATTAATCTTGACGCCTTGCAATCTATACACATCTTGAACTTCATCAATGATATATCTTGCTAAAGCTTCTCTACCTTGAAGGCGAAGAATGTCTTGTGGATCTGCAGGTCCGTCAACAATGACTTCACCTTTTGTTACCACTTGACCATCATGAGCTGTCACATGTTTGTCTTTAGGAATTAAAAATTCTTTTGAAACACCTTCAAGATCTGTAATCACAAGTCTTTGTTTACCTTTAGTGTCTTTACCAAATGAAACTGTACCTGTGCTTTCAGCTAACATACCTGCATCTTTTGGAGATCTTGCTTCAAATAACTCAGCAACTCTTGGAAGACCGCCGGTAATATCTCTTGTCTTAGAAGATTCTTGTGGAATACGCGCAATTACATCGCCCACTTTAACTTCTTGAGAATCTTTAACTGTAATGATGTAACCAAGTTGGAAAGTTACGTTAACAGATATATCACTTCCTGCTAATTTAACTTCATTACCTGAAGTGTCTAAAATTTTAATTTGAGGTCTCAAGCCTTTTGATTGGCCTGCACGCTGCTTAGGATCGATTACAACTAAGGATGACAAGCCTGTAACATCATCAATTTGTTTTGCAACCGTAATACCTTCTTCAACGTTTTCAAATTTAACTTGTCCAGCATATTCGGAAATAATTGGACGTGTATGTGGATCCCAAGTTGCAAGAACACCGCCAGCCTTAATTGGTTTGCCATCTTGAACAACAAGATTTGCACCATAAGGAACCTTATGACGCTCTCTTTCGCGACCACTTTCATCTTGAATAATTAATTCACCATTACGCGAAATAACTACCTGCTCATTTCGTGCGTTAGTTACATATCGCATTGTAGAAGTAAATTGAATAACGCCGTTTGATTTACTCTCAACTTGGCTTACTGATGCTGCTCTAGAAACTGCGCCACCAATATGGAAGGTTCTCATCGTCAATTGTGTTCCTGGCTCACCGATAGACTGAGCTGCAATCACACCAATAGACTCACCTTGGCTAATTAATTTACCACGACCTAAATCACGACCATAACATTGAGAACAAATACCATGTCTTGTCTCGCAAGTCAGTGCAGTTCTTACTTTGACTTCATCGATGCCAAGTGCATCAATTTTTTCAACGTGATCTTCTTCAAGTAATGTGCCTTTTGGATAAACCACTTCTTGATTTTCTGGGTTCAGAATATCAAGTGCATTTACACGGCCTAAAATACGATCACGCAATGGCTCTACAACTTCACCACCCTTAACAAGTGCTTTAGTAACTAAACCATCTTCTGTGCCGCAATCATGCTCAGTCACCACAAGATCCTGAGTCACATCAACTAAACGTCGTGTTAAATAACCTGAGTTAGCTGTTTTTAATGCAGTATCTGCAAGACCTTTTCGCGCACCGTGCGTAGAAATAAAGTATTGAAGAACATTTAAACCATCACGGAAGTTAGCTGTAATTGGTGTTTCAATAATTGATCCATCAGGTCTCGCCATCAAGCCTCGCATACCTGCAAGCTGTCTTACTTGAGCTGCAGATCCTCGTGCACCAGAATCAGCCATCATATAAATTGCATTAAATGATTCTTGATAAAGATCTTTACCATCTTTACCCTTCACATTTTCACCAACATCATTTTTAACAGGCTCTTCTTTAAGTTGCTTCATCATTGCATCAGCAACCTTGTCACCTGCACGACCCCAGATATCAACAACCTTGTTATATCTTTCGCCTTGTGTGACCAGACCTGAAATATATTGATCTTCAATTTCTTTAACTTCAGATTCAGCGGCTTCAATAAGCTGTTCTTTTTCTGGTGGAACAAGCATGTCATGAATGCTGATTGAGATACCTGCTTTTGTAGCATAGGTGTAACCCATGTACATTAATTTATCAGCAAGAATTACTGTCTCCCTAATACCAACACGTCTAAATCCTGCATTAATTAATTTTGAAATTTCTTTTTTCTTTAATGCTTTATTAATTAAATCAAAAGAAAGTCCTGCTGGAAGAATTTCAGAAAGTATTGCTCTACCAACTGTAGTTTCATATCGATTTACTTTGTCAGTAGTTGTACCATCTAAACCTAATTCAGTTTCTTTAATGCGAACTGTGACGCGCGCATGAATATCAACTAAACCACTATCAAAAGCACGATGAACTTCTGCCACATCAGTAAATTTCATACCTTCGCCACGTGCAGCAATTTTATCTCGTGTCATGTAATAAAGACCAAGCACAATATCTTGTGATGGAACAATAATTGGTTCACCATTCGCAGGAGATAATACGTTATTAGATGCAAGCATTAAGGTTCTTGCTTCCATCTGAGCCTCTAGAGATAAAGGTACGTGAACTGCCATTTGGTCACCGTCAAAGTCGGCGTTAAATGCAGCACAAACTAGGGGATGTAATTGAATAGCTTTACCTTCAATCAGAATAGGTTCAAAAGCTTGAATACCTAAACGATGTAATGTTGGTGCTCTGTTTAATAAAACAGGATGCTCTCTAATGACGTCCTCTAGGATATCCCAAACTTCTGGTCCTTCTTCTTCTACTTTTTTCTTTGCTGCTTTAATGGTTGTAGAAAGGCCTAAGACTTCTAATTTATGGAAAATAAATGGCTTGAATAATTCAAGCGCCATTTTCTTTGGTAAACCACATTGATGAAGTTTTAATTGTGGTCCAACAACAATCACTGAACGACCAGAGTAATCAACGCGCTTACCTAAAAGGTTTTGTCTAAAACGACCGCCCTTACCTTTAATCATGTCGGCAAGAGATTTTAATGGTCGTTTGTTAGCGCCCGTCATCACTTTGCCACGTCTACCATTATCAAGAAGTGAGTCAACTGCTTCTTGCAACATACGTTTTTCATTTCTAACAATAATTTCTGGTGCTTTAAGATCTAACAGTCTTCTTAAACGATTATTTCTGTTAATCACTCGACGATACAAATCGTTAAGGTCTGATGTAGCAAATCTTCCACCATCAAGAGGAACCAATGGTCTTAATTCAGGAGGCAGTACAGGAAGAATTTCTAAAATCATCCATTCAGGTTTGATACCTGATTTTTGGAATGCTTCAAGTACTTTTAAGCGCTTAGCAATTTTTTTAATTTTTGCTTCTGAACCTGTTTCAGCTAATTCAGTTCTTAATTTTTCAATTTCACTATTGATATCAAGTGATTTAAGCAATTCTTTAATTG
>JBEEPP010000085.1:0-4033 GCA_041191045.1 Pseudomonadota bacterium | reverse complement strand
GGATTTATGTTAGGCGGTGGAGACAAACCGAGCATTAAAGATTATGCAACTTTAATTGAAAAAATTAAAGGACGACCAGATGAACATTTATTACAAACAGTTCTCCTCAGGTCTATGCAGCAAGCTGTTTATAGTCCTGACAATATTGGTCATTTTGGTTTAGCTTATGAAGCTTATGCACATTTTACTTCCCCGATACGTCGATACCCAGATCTCTTAATTCATCGCGCTATCAAAGCTACGATAGAAAAAAAGAAAATGCCTGCATCAAACTGGCATCTTTTAGGACAGCATTGTTCTATGACAGAGAGAAGAGCGGACGACGCTACACGCGATGTTTCTTCATGGCTTAAATGTTATTACATGCAAGATAAAATTGGCGAGATATATGAAGGCACTGTTGCAGGCGTCACAAGTTTTGGTTTGTTTGTTGCAATCGACGGCATTTATATCGAAGGTTTATTACATGTGACAGAATTAGGTAATGATTACTTTACTTATGACAAAGCAAGACATGCCATGATTGGTGAAAGATCCCATGCAATTTATCGCTTAGGCGATCGATTAAAAGTAAAATTGGTTCGTGTAGATTTGGAACTCAGTAAAATTGACTTTAGCCTTGAGAGTCATCAAGAGGTTCAAAAATCAACACTAAAAGATAGAAAACCAAAAAACTTCTTTAAAGATAAAGTGTCGCATAAGAAGAAATCTCACAACACAAAACATAAAGTTACTTCTAAGCCAAATCGAGCTTCTAAAAATAAAAAGAAAATAAGAGCAAAATAACATGTCACAAAGTCAGATTATTTTTGGATTTCATCCAATCATTAGCCAATTAAGACAATCTTCAAGAAGTATTCAAGAAATTTATTTGGATAGCGATCGAAATGACCCTAGAGCTAAAGAAATTATTGAGCTAGCTAAAGAAAATAATATTCGTATCTTAATGGTGGATCGTGCAAGATTAGATGGTATAGCTTCGCAATCTAAACATCAGGGTGTAGTTGCAAAAATCATTCCTTTAGTAATTCCCTATAAAACGGTGGAAGATATTTTAGAAAGCGACCTAAAAGAACCAGCATTCTTTCTTATATTAGATGGCGTAGAAGATCCACATAATTTGGGCGCTTGTTTGCGTGTTGCAGATGGCATGGGAGTTCATGCTGTAATTGCACCTAAAGATAGAGCAGTAGGACTAAATGCTACTGTCAGAAAGGTCGCTTCAGGAGCGGCGGAATCAGTACCTTTTATTGTCGTTACGAATTTAGCAAGGACGATTCGTCAGCTCAAAGAAGAAGGTGTTCTTGTTGTAGGAACAGCGGAAGACGGTGCAGAATCTCTTTATGAGGCAAATTTTAAAGGGCCTATTGCTGTGGTGTTAGGTTCTGAGGGCGCTGGTCTGAGAAGATTAACCCGTGAAGTATGTGATTTCTTAATTAAGATACCAATGTTAGGCGCTGTTGAAAGTCTGAATGTAAGTGTTGCTAGTGGTATTGTATTGTCAGAAATTAGACGGCAACGCTTTAAATCTTAAATCCAAGCGTTTTATAAGCAGATAGTCGGGTTTTCGTAAATAACGATGGCGTTTTACTTAAATCTTGATTGTACGATGGTGCTATTTTTTCAATTTTATTCTTCCAGACCTTGGGGTTAATTCTTCGCTTTAGACTTCTTTCTATCACATTGAGCATGGAATAAACTGAGGTCGAAGCTCCAGGAGACGCTCCCAGAAGTGCAGCAAGAGAACTATCATCTGACCAAACAATTTCCGTACCAAATTCTAGTTTCCCACCTATTTTTTTATAAGGCTTAATAATCTGAACTCTCTTGCCAGCAGATTCTAATTTCCAATCTTTTTCATTAGCTAACGGATAGAATTCTCGTAGCGTATTCATTTTGTTTTTATATGAATTGCTTGATTGTTTGATTAAATAACTAAGAAGATTTAGGTTGGATACAAACACATGAAGCATAGGAATAATATTTCGTACTTTGATTGATTTGATTAAATCTAAATAGGATCCCGTCTTTAAAAATTTAAATGTAAAACTTGCGAATGGACCAAACATAAGCTGTTTTTTACCATTGATAATTCTCAAGTCTAAGTGAGGCGCTGACATAGGCGGTGCTTTGGGTCCAGCCAAGCCATAAATTTTAGAAAAGTGCTTCTTTGTAAGTGATGGATTCTTGCATATTAACCATTCTCCATTCACAGGAAATCCAGCATAACCTATTTGATTTTTAATGTTACTTTTTTGAAGAAGATGAATAGTTGAGCCGCCAGCACCTATAAAAATAAATTTTGCATTTACTAAAAACGTATCTTTGGTTTTTATATTGAATATTTTTATATTCCAAGTTTGATCTTTTTTTTGTGATATAGATTTAATCTCATTATCAGTATGCACAGAAAATTTTTTACTCTTTGATAAAATTTTTAACATTTCATGGCTTAATGATTCAAAATCTACATCGCTACCATATTCATATTTTGTCATGGCAACTTCATCTTTTGATTTCACGTCGATAAGAGGAGCCCATTTTTTAATAGTTTCTTTATTTCGAGAAAATTCCATTCCTTTAAATGAAAGTGTTTTACTAAGCGCTTCATATCTTTTCTTTAAAAAAGAGATATCTTTTTCGCCTTTAACAAAACTAATGTGAGGAACTTGGGTAATAAATGATTTTGGTTTAAAAGCTTTATATTTTCTTGCTAAAAAACTCCAGAATTGAAGAGATACTTCAAATTCTCTATTGATTTTTAATGCTCTTTCGATATTAACTTCTTTGCGCTTATTTAAAGGGGTGTAGTTAAGTTCACAAAAGCCAGCATGACCTGTCCCAGCATTATTTATGGATTGAGTGCTCTCTAGCGCACAAGAGGAAAGTTTTTCATAAATCGTAATGTTTATGTTGGGATCTAGCTCTTGAATTAATTTTGCTAATGTGACACTCATAATGCCGCCACCTATGCAAACAACATCTTTTTTTATAGTCACCATCTATTGATCTAAATCCTTTAAATTTATTTTTTTGATTTTATTAGTTGTTATAATCTATTGAAATAATCTACCTTTAAATTAACTATTAGTCACTAAATTAATGTCTAGACTCTCTGTCATTATCATTGCAAAGAATGAATCTGAAAATATAGCAGATTGTATTAAGAGCGCTAATTTTGCTGACGAGGTTGTTGTTTTGGATTCAGGAAGTTCTGACGATACCAATTCTATAGCAAAGAAATTAGGCGCTAAGGTTTTTAATAAACCTTGGAAAGGTTATGGCCAACATAAAAATTTAGCTATTCAATTAGCTAAGCACGAATGGATATTTTCTTTGGATGCAGATGAGCGAATTACACCAAATCTCAAGCGAGAAATTTTAAAAACAATAAATCATTCCAATTTAAATGTGTATGATGTTCCTCGTCGTTCTTTGTTTGTTTCTAGATTTATAAAGTATTCTGGCTGGTACCCAGATAGAACAAAAAGACTCTTTAAAAAAGGTAGCGCTAGATTTTCAGAGCATCATGTCCATGAACACCTTATAACTAAATGCGAGATCGGACATTTATCAGAATCTCTTATTCATTATTCATACAGAGATTTTGAAACCGTTCTAAAAAAGATCAATGTCTATTCGAGCCTAGGTGCTAGGGATCTTAAGAATAGAGGCAAAAGGGGCAGTCTCAAAAAAGCAATTTTTCATGCAATTTGGGCTTTTGTTAGAATCTATTTTTTAAGGCTGGGATTTCTGGACGGTCGTGAAGGTTTGATGCTTGCCATTTCTGTCGCAGAGGGAACTTACTACCGGTATATCAAGCTTATCTATCTTAAATAAAAAAGCCCATAATAATGGGCTTTTTTTAATTTGGCTCCTCGACCTGGGCTCGAACCAGGGACACACGGATTAACAGTCCGTTGCTCTACCGACTGAGCTATCGAGGAATTGAGAACGAGATCATAAAGCAGTTATTGCTCTAAGGTCAACTTATCAAACTCTAAATTATACTTGAATTGAAGCCTTATTTAAA
>JBEEPP010000084.1:0-4062 GCA_041191045.1 Pseudomonadota bacterium | reverse complement strand
ACCTTCATCATTTGAGAAACTTTTTTTAAATATGTAAGATCGCTTTCTCCAAAATGGAAAATAGACATTAAGATTAAGGCAATTAATCCAAGAACAGGACTTTGGAACCAAAGAAGCAAGCCTAAAAAAACTATGGATAAATAAACTAAAAAAGCTATCGCTCTTATTTTAATCTTTGAGTATGCATTCCATATAACAATAGAGTCGGAAGCACCGTGCGAAACACCAAGAGACATGATGATTACAAAAATAAGTGCTAAAGATGAATTGATGTCAGAAAGTTTAAAAAAAGCATTGTGATGATGAAAAAGTATCAAAAAAATAGCTGAAATTAAATATAGAACTTGATGAACTCTTATCTTATTTAACATATAAATTCAGCAAGCCCTTAAGCATACTTATTTTAGGTAATTTCAAAATAATGGCTAAATAATCAATGAATCTTGCTTGATCAGATAAGAATCTTATGACTGAAGCAATAGGCACCCTTGTAAAAAAAATTCGGAATATTTTAGGCGCTTCTTTTGGATTTGATCTTAAGACTGAAAGAAAAATTTTATCTAGCCAATTAGTAAGATAATTTTTTTTATGATTTATCATTTCATATGAAAATTTATTTTTTACATCTATGTGATTTGCCCACAAAGCAATTCGGGTAAAAGCATATCCAGACGCAGGTCTAGAAGCTCCTCCAAAATTACCAATTTTGAAGTATTGATCATCTTCACTTACTTCAGAATATGGCGACATTGGTAAAACGGCTTTTTCTGTCCTTAATATCTCTTTAATATTGAACTTCTTTAGATTTTTTTTGTGCAGCCTATCTACTTCCTTGAAGTTTATTTCTCCAGAAAAAAAAGTAGTTTCTACTAATGCCCTAGTTTTTGAGAAGGGAAGTATATAGGTAAAAATAACATTTTTTTCAGATTCGAAAAAATCCATTAATGTGACAATATTTTCATTAAATATTTTTGTTTTTGAAACAATCTCAGAACCAATAAACACTTGTTTTAATGAAGGATACTTATCGTCAAACATATTATTTGGTCTGCTATCTGCCACATTTTTTAGTAATATTTTTTTATTATTTAAATTAATTTCCCACTCATCATTAATTTTTTTAATATGCTTAATTAAACATCCCCACTCAACTTTAATACCTTTCGTAACTAATCTTTTATAAAGCTCCTTTAGAACTGATTGAGATTCATAGCATGCATACCGATAATCACCTAAATCAATAATATATGATTCACCTTTTACCTTAATTTCCAGCTGAGACCATTCTTTTTTAATTCTAATATTTAATTTTTTTTTAATATCAAAGAGACCTGGTCCCGACCAAAAACTATAAGTTTTATCATTTTCTAAAGTGCGATTTTTTTCTAACAAAATTAAATTATTAATTTTTTTATTAAGGAGTGAATTCGCTAGAGTTAATCCCGATAGACCAGCGCCAATAATACCAATATCAAATTTCTGTTTCATATATTAAAAATGTGCATCGGGCAGATGATGAATAAATTTGTGAAGATTTTTATTATGAAGCTTCATCTCTTGCTTAAATGAGATCAAGTATTTTGTAATAATCCCTAATGTAATCATAAACTTAGAAAAGTTACTTACATAACACCTTTTTTCTTTACGCTCATATTGAGCATTCATTAGCTGGCATCCGATTTGCTGGTATAAAGCGGAAGCTAATTTCACGGCAAGTGATGCGCCTTTGGGTAAATGGTCAATGGCTCGACTAGCGCTTTCAAAATAGATATTCGCTAATTGAATCATTTTCCTTCGAGCCTCATCTATTTTTCTAGCAGTCTCCATGTTTGGATTTGTAATTTCTTTGGCTCTATATTTCCCAATGAGACTTTCTGGCAAATAAACTCTGTTTCGTAAACTATCCTCATAAATATCTCTCGAAATATTGATTAACTGCATAGCAATTCCTAAATCAATTGCAAAATATCGCATTTTTTTATCTTTTACCCCAAAAATATCACATACCATTAAACCGACAGTACCAGCGACTTGATAACAATAAACAATTAGAGATTTTTGTGATTTAAAGGTAGAAAATTTAATATCTGAAATTTGTCCGTTTAAGAAATTTTTAACGAGTTTTTGGTTAGGCCAGTTTTCTTTTGGAATATCACTCAACAAATTAATTACAGGATGTGATCTACGCTTCTTCCATGCTTCCATAAATATCAAAAGTCTTTTTTTTGCTATGTGAGGAGTTTTGGCTTCATCCACCATATCATCGATTCTTCGGCAGAAGCTATAAATTGAATAAATGGCTTGCATGTTGGACTTATCAAGGAAAAAGGAAGCCCAATAAAAAGTCTTACCATGCTTACGCATGAGTAAATTATTTTTCATGTTTAGGAATAAGCTTATCAATAACTTTAGCAGAGTTCAAAACACCAGGAACACCAGCACCGGGGTGAGTGCCTGCGCCCACATAAAAAAGATTCTGATATAAATCATCTTTATTGTGAGTCCTAAACCATGCGGACTGTCTAAATAGAGGCGCTATAGAGAAACCAGACCCGAAAGGTGTATTGTAATCTTGAAAAAAGTTTTCTGGCGTCATATAAAATGATTCGCAAATGGTTTCACTAAGTTTTGGCATCATTGTTTGTTCTAATGCTTTGATAATTGATTTAATGAATGCGGGCGCTTCATCCTCCCAAACTATATTCCCTTTTAAGTTCGGAACTGGAATCAGGGCATAAAAACTATCGCAACCCATAGGTGCGAAATTAGAATCAGTTGCTGTGGGTCTATGAAGATAGATAGAAAAATCGTCAGCCAATTTGTGATGGTCAAAAATGTCACTTAATAGCTCTTTGTATCTTGGTCCCATCCATATCGTATGATGAGCAATATTTTCATACTTAACTTTTGTTCCAAAGAAAAGGACAAATAAGCCCATTGAATGTTTGGCTGTTTTATTAATAAATTTGTTATGGAGTGAGATTTTATTATTGTCTATTAAATGATTATTTGTATAAATGGGATCTGCATTTGTAATTAAATAGTTAGTTTTATAAAAATCTCCTTTTGAATTTACAATGCCATCGACTTTTTGCTGTGAAGTCACAATCTTATTAATCTCACTATTTAAAAAAATATTAATCCCTTTTCGCTCCATAAGCATTTTTAATTGAGTGACTATTTCCCCGGTGCCACCTTGAGCAAAAAATACTCCCCATTTTTTTTCTAGCGCATGAATCAATGCATATATAGAGGTTGTATTGAAGGGATTACCACCCACGAGTAAGGGTTGAATTGAAAATGCTTGTCTTAAGTTTGGATGCTTTAAATAAGTTGAAACAAACTGGTAAACAGATTGATAGCCTTTTAATTTAATAATATCGGGGGTATATCGAATCAAACTACTTAGTTTATGAAAAGGTTGGTCAGCAAGCTTAAGGTAGCCTAATTCAAAAATTTTCTCAGCATGCTTAAGCATTTTAAGGTACCCATTCACATCCTTAGGCTCAAAAGCTTTGATTTGCTCTAATAATTCATCTTGATTTGGGCCATAGTTAAAAAATGATCCATCATGAAATCTAAAGCGATACCATGGATCTAAAGGTATGAAATTAATAAAATCATCAATTTCTTCACCAAAAATTTCAAATAACTCTCTAAATAAATAAGGTGCTGTTATAACTGTAGGGCCTGCATCATGAATAAACCCGTTTTGATTGAATTGTCTTGCCCTTCCTCCAAGTTGATCAAGCTTTTCATGTAAATCAACTTCATACCCTTTTGCTCGCATTCTCAAAGCAGCTGCAATACCGCCGAAACCACTTCCAATGACAATAATTTTTTTAGTTTGCATGTGCGAATTGATGGGATCTTTTTTCAATTTCTTCGCTTAAAGAAGAAATAATAGGCCTGATGACAACTGGCATAAGATGTAGGGAATTTTTAATGCCTTGTAGAATATTATCAATTTTAAAAATTAAATCGTCTGCAATATTTGATGATAAAAGATATTGCTTTAACTCGCTCTTATTTTTCTTAAGGAAATTTATTTCTTTTTCGGAG
>JBEEPP010000083.1:0-4065 GCA_041191045.1 Pseudomonadota bacterium | reverse complement strand
AAAGAAGCAGATTTTGATCACTTTGTTCAATTATTTGAAGAAACTGTAAAAGGTTTAATTTCATCAGATGATCTTGAATTAACAATTGAAGTAGATGATGCGCTTAATTTTTCAGAAGTCACTTATGAAGATATAGAACATATTAACGCGCAAGTATGGGGGCAAGGTTTCCCCCTTCCTATCTTTGAAGGCGAGTTTGAAGTTGTTGAGCAAAAAATCCTTGCAGATAAGCATTTGAAGTTAAATCTTCTCTTACAAAATAAAGTGTTTGAAGCTATTTATTTTAATCATAGTGAACACCTCC
Organism: Pseudomonadota bacterium; assembly: GCA_041191045.1. Lineage (GTDB taxonomy): Bacteria > Pseudomonadota > Gammaproteobacteria > Burkholderiales > Methylophilaceae > Methylopumilus. The sequence continues at coordinate 3,761 of JBEEPP010000083.1, read as the reverse complement.
CTCGCAAGATCAAAGCGATCTATCAGGTTGATTCTAATGAGTTTAATGGCAATAAAAAAATTCAAATTCAATTAAGAATGCTCTCTTAAAGAGATATCCTTGAATTGCCCATCTAGCGCCAACAAAGTAAAATTCTACAAACTATTTAAGAGAGTGTCATGAGACGAAAAATCGTTGTTGGTAATTGGAAAATGAATGGTTCTTTGGCATCTAACGAATCACTCCTTAAAACCTTGGTAGAAAAGATACCTCAAGCAATCCCAGTGGACATTGTGGTGTGCGCCCCTTATCCCTACTTATTTCAAACGCAATCTTATCTTAAAAATTCGCCTATTCGTTGGGGTGCTCAGAATGTGGCTAAATTCGAATCAGGTGCTTTCACGGGTGAAGTAAGTGTTTCTATGCTCAAAGAGTTTGGTGCAAGTTATGTGATCATTGGCCACTCTGAGAGAAGTACTGCTTACTGTGAATCAGATGAAAATATCGCTACTAAATTTATGATGGTAAAAAAAGCAGGTCTGACGCCGATTCTCTGTGTAGGTGAAACTCTGATTGAGCGAGAAGCTGGCATTATGGAAAAAGTTGTTTCTAAACAGCTTGATACTATCATTGGAATGTATGGTGAAGAAATATTTGATGAGGCTGTGATTGCTTATGAACCTGTATGGGCAATTGGTACTGATTTGGCTGCATCTCCTGAGCAAGCTCAAGCGATGCACCAATTTATTCGTGAGAAATTATCCTCAAATACCAAGGTCGTAAAGAGCCTTAAAATCATCTACGGAGGGAGCGTAAACCCTCAAAATGCGTTACAATTATTTTCTATGCCAGACGTAGACGGCGGACTCGTAGGGAGAGCTTCTTTAAATGCGAGTGATTTTGAGTCTATTTGTCATTCGGCTGAAATATAAATCAAAGAAAATAGGATTATGGAAAATTTATTAACAATTATTCATGTGATTGCATGTTTAGGTGTCATTGGTTTAGTGCTTATGCAACACGGTAAGGGTGCTGATATGGGCGCAGCCTTTGGAAGTGGCTCTTCAGGAAGTTTGTTTGGCGTAAGCGGCTCATCTAATTTTTTAAGCAGAACAACAGCAATATTTGTTTTAGTCTTTTTTCTAACCAGTATTGCCTTGGCCTTTATCGCAGGTCAAAAATCAGGTGCTGGAAGTGTGGTGAAAGCAACTGAGTCGTCAGAAGTTCAAAAACCTTCTGAAACTAAAAGTGGTGAAGCTCAGTCCAATTCATCAAGTGGTGCTCAGAATATCCCAAAATAGAGACTGTTAAATCTATAAAGCCGTCGTGGTGGAATTGGTAGACACGCTATCTTGAGGGGGTAGTGACGAAAGTCGTGAGAGTTCGAGTCTCTCCGACGGCACCAAATTAAGAAAATCATGCAGTATTTTTTTAAGGAATCGTTGTGCTGGAAAATTATTTTCCAATTTTATTGTTTATATGTGTAGGACTTGCGGTTGGTGCAGGGCCTCTTCTTATCGGCAGCATTCTTTCACCTAATAAACCTGATGGCGAGAAAAATTCCCCCTACGAATGTGGTTTCGAAGCATTTGAAGATGCGCGTATGAAATTTGATGTGCGATATTACCTTGTTGCTATTCTTTTTATTTTATTTGATCTTGAAATAACATTTCTTTTCCCTTGGGCGGTGGCCATTCAAAAAATTGGTATCTTTGGATTTATTGCGATGATGATTTTCTTAGCCATTTTGGTGGTTGGTTTTATCTACGAATGGATGAAAGGTGCCCTTGATTGGGAATAGCGAATGAGCATTGAAGGCGTTATGGAAAAAGGATTTGTCACCACAAATCTAGATACTCTTATCAATTACACACGCACAGGCTCTTTATGGCCTATGACTTTCGGACTTGCATGTTGTGCAGTTGAGATGATGCATGCAGGAGCAGCTCGATATGACTTAGATCGATTCGGTATTGTATTTAGACCTAGTCCAAGGCAATCCGATGTCATGATTGTAGCTGGCACACTAGTCAATAAAATGGCGCCAGCATTAAGAAAAGTTTACGATCAAATGGCAGAGCCGCGTTGGGTTATTTCGATGGGCTCTTGTGCAAATGGCGGTGGTTATTATCACTACTCTTATTCAGTCGTTCGCGGTTGCGATCGTATTGTGCCAGTAGATGTTTATGTGCCCGGTTGCCCACCAACAGCTGAAGCCCTTATGTTTGGGATTATTCAACTTCAAAATAAAATTAAACGTACCAATACGATTGCGCGTTAAATGACGAACTCAGTCGAAATATTACTCAAAGAAATAAAGTCGACTTTTGGTAAAGAAGTAAGTCACACATTCATTGAGCAGAATGAGCTCACAATTGAAGTAAAAATCGATGATCTTTTAGCTACTTTAAAAACTTTAAAACAACACAAAGCATTTCAATTTAAACAATTGATTGATCTTTGCGGCGTTGACTATAAAGATTATGGTGAAGGCGCTTGGACCAAACCTCGTTTTGCTCTGGTATATCATTTCTTATCCATCGAACATAACCACCGCATTCGAGTAAGAACTTTCTCTAAAGAAGAAAATTTTCCATTATTTCCATCAGTAATAGATTTATGGCCAGCTGCCAATTGGTATGAACGAGAAGCTTTCGATTTGTTTGGTTTTATGTTTACTGATCACCCGGATTTAAGACGCATACTTACAGATTACGGATTTGTAGGTTATCCATTCCGTAAAGATTTTCCGATGATTGGTAAAGTTGAAATGCGTTATGACGATGTGCAAAAGCGTGTTATCTATCAACCTGTGTCAATTGAAGAAAGAAATAACGTGCCACGTATCATTCGTGAAGAAGGTTTCCATAATGGCTGAGATTAGAAACTACACGATGAATTTTGGCCCACAACACCCTGCAGCGCATGGGGTGTTACGTTTAGTATTAGAGCTTGATGGTGAAGTCATTCAGCGTGCAGACCCTCATATTGGGCTCCTTCATCGCGGTACGGAAAAATTAGCTGAAAATAGAACGTACTTACAAACCGTTCCTTATATGGACCGCTTAGATTATGTATCCATGATGGCGAATGAACATGCGTATGTTCTAGCTATTGAAAAATTATTGAATATAGATGTTCCCATTCGCGCTCAATATATTCGTGTCATGTTTGATGAAATTACCCGTATCTTAAATCATTTGTTATGGCTAGGAGCACATGCACTTGATGTTGGCGCTATGACTGTATTTTTATATGCTTTCCGCGAAAGAGAAGATCTTTTTGATTGTTATGAAGCTGCATCTGGCGCCAGAATGCATGCAGCATATTATCGTCCCGGTGGTGTTTATCGCGACCTACCTGATCGCATGCCTCAATATGAATCGACTTTTAAAAATAAAAAAGAATTAGATGGTCTAAATCAAAATCGCAGTGGCTCACTATTAGACTTCATTGAAGATTTTTCAAATCGCTTTCCAAAATATGTAGATGAATATGAAACATTATTAACAGACAATCGTATTTGGAAACAGCGCACAGTCGGTATTGGCGTTGTTGATCCTGATCGCGCCATAGCTCTTGGCATGACAGGCCCTATGTTAAGAGGCTCAGGTATTGCATGGGATTTAAGAAAAAAACAACCTTACGAAGTTTACGATCAACTTGATTTTGATATTCCCGTAGGTGTGAATGGTGATTGTTACGATCGATACCTTGTTCGCATCGAAGAATTTAGACAATCTAATCGCATTATTAAACAGTGCGTTGACTGGCTCAGAAAA
>JBEEPP010000082.1:0-4066 GCA_041191045.1 Pseudomonadota bacterium | reverse complement strand
TAAAATTCAACAAGCCTTAAATTAAAGGGCTTTGACTTGGATTAAATCATTTACCAATATATTGCTTACCTTGAGTATCTACTGCTAAAACTTGAAGATTCCCCTTAATTTTAGGGGCGTCAAAAATAAAGAAAGGGTTTTCAGCGGTACTTCCTCCACCAAACTCAGCACTCCAAATTTCTTTTTCCTGATCTTTAACTACTACACTTGATAAATGCCACTCGGGCAAAATGAAAAGTCCTGTGTAATTACTCAAATTGGCCTGATAACCATTATGCTGAGGATGTTTAATGAACACAGAAGCTCTCGTGCCTGTATTTAATACCTTCATAGAACCTATTTCTTTTAATACAGAATCAGCGTCATAAGTTACACCTGCTGAACAGCCTCCTGCAGAACGAATTGCTACTTGATTATAAAAAAACTTACCTTCTTCATCTTCTGCAATCACATCAACATAACTATCTTGTTCCATACGAATATGTGTTTCAAATGTAAATGGAGCAACCTTTGGATACATGGTCAATGCAAGAGATCCAATGCCAGGCAATTGATGTGGATTACCTTCTACTACCACTGAAATATTTTTATATTTTTTATTGACTGTAAATTTAAATGGGACTTGTGTGCCATCAAGCGCTCTTTTTGCTACATCAAATGTAATATCATCTGTTTTGGTTAAGACTTTACCTTTAAAGTACTTATCTACCACCCCATCTAAAAGATTAGGTGTTTCAGCATAAACTCCCAAAGCAAAAAAGCTACTCACTAAAAAAGTCAGAATCAATAGAATTATTTTCTTCATCATATTGCTACCTTATGGTTTATAACAATTTACTATCTTTATCATGCGCTTAAACGATCAAATGTTCAAGGAAACTCAACCTTATTTTGTTCGATATCCCGGTTTAATTAATTTAAGATGTATATCGCTAATAACCTTCTCTTTAAAGCCTCCTTCACAATAGGATAAGTAAAAATGCCACATACGAATAAAAGCATCATCAAATCCTAGGGCTTTAACTTGCTTGAGGTTTCTAAAGAAACCTTCTCTCCACAAAGCAAGCGTTTTTGCATAATGTTCGCCAATATCCTGAATGCCATAGATTTTTAAATCAGATGATTTGGAAATGCTATTTTGTAATACTGTAATAGATGGAATACAGCTACCTGGGAAAATATATCGCTGAATAAAATCAACTGAGCGCTTCGATTTCTCGTAGCGTTGATCTGCAATAGTAATTGTTTGAATAAATGCGAGGCCATGTGGCTTTAATAATTGGCTACAGACATTAAAATAAGTATCGTAATACTGATAGCCTACAGCTTCTAACATTTCAATAGATACTAATTTGTCATACTGCCCTTTTAAATGCCGATAATCTGAAAACAAGACCGTAATCTTATGTGATAACTTTAAATCCTTAATTTTCTGTTTTACATACTTATATTGTTCTCTTGAAATGGTCGTCGTGGTGACCTTGCATCCGAAATTTTGTGCAGCGTAAATCGCAAATCCACCCCAACCAGAACCAATTTCAATGATATTGTCTTGAGAAGTAAGCTCCAATCCCTGGCAAATAGTCTCTAATTTATGGATAGATCCTTTATAAAGTGAGTCTTGAGGGCTTCTAAAAACTGCAGATGAATACATCATGGTTGAATCTAAAAATAATGAAAAAAAGTCATTGCCTAAATCGTAATGCTTAGAAATATTGATCTGACTTCCTTTAACTGAATTTTGATTCAAATAATGCAGATACTTAAGGAGTGGCTTTAAAAAGAGATTGAATAAGCCTTCTAATCGATCCATCGTATTTTGATTGATGGCCATAATGCGAATTAACTTTGTTAAATCATTGACAGTCCAAAACTTTTGCATGAATGCTTCACTTACACCAATCGAGCCACCAAAAGCTAAAGCTCCATAAAATCTGGGATCATGAACTGTTAACGTGACATTTAATTTATCTTTTTTTCCAAATGAAAATTTCTTCGGCCCTTCTATAATAGTAATATGGCCTGTTTTGATTTTTCTTAATTGATTAAAAACAAGTGCTCTAGCAAGTTGATATAAAATATTTTTCATAGAATATTAAGGATGAGAAAAAAAAGGGATCCGTTTAAATTTTAAACGTAAAGCATTCCAATAAATAGCCATAATTGTTTTAAAAGTTTCTGGTGGAAATCTAAAAAGCAAAGAATTAAGCGAATGATTGTTTAAAGGTTTTCTATGAAGCTTCATCGATGCATTAAAAATAAACTCTTTTTTATGCATATTATTCATAGAAACTACGATTTCTTTTCCTGGCACATTAAATAACCATTCATACTGGACATCCATAGGCATAAAGGGTGACACATGAAAATTCTTTTGAAACTGAAAGTATTTCATTGGCTGCTTTATTCCTCGACAATCATGAACATATGCGTAATTTTCATTCCATGGTGTATTGGTAATATGCGACACAATAACTTCTAATTTATTTTTTAAATTAAAACAATAATAAAAACTCACAGGATTAAAACAATAGCCAAAGTATCGAGGGCTTGTTAAAACAAATATTTTTCCATGATGTTTAAAATGAAGTTTTTTTTTAATTTCATTTTGTATTGATTTTTTTAAGCTATTTTTTGAATGGCCAAAATAATCTGATCTTAAAAAACACCCCAAATTAAAACGGTTATAACTCCAAAATAGTTTATTTGAAAATGTTCTCACTAAATCATCAAGATCAAGATACAACATATGAACACGATATTGAAATGCGTGCTTATTCGGTTTTGTCCTTGTATGATTTAAAGTACCTTCGTAGATTGCCTGCATTATTGAAATCCATGCACGGCATTGAATTGTTGAATGGCATCAAGCGCACTCTTAACCCCATCTTCATGAAAGCCATTGCCCCAATATGCTCCTGCAAATGAAGTACGATTCACACCTGAAATTAAATGGTACCTAGATTGCGCCTCAATACTTCTTAAACTATATTGTGGGTGAGCATAAGAAAGTGTTTTAATAATTTTCTTTTTGTTGATTTTTTGCAGTGGATTTAATGTCACTAAAAGGGGTGCTTCCGTTTTTAAATTCTGCAATATATTCATATTATAAGTCAGAGAAGCTGGTGAGTTGGCATTATCATCAATGTGATAATTCCACGCTGCCCAAGCAAGCTTTCTTTTGGGCATAAAGTGATCATCATAATGCAAGATCACCTCATTATCTGTATATGGAATCGCTTTTAAAATATTTTTTTCATCGGAGTTAGGGCTTTTGATTAATTTTAAAGCTTCATCACTATGACAAGCGAAGAATACCCAGTCAAATTTTTCTACGCGATCTTTATGATAAATAGCAATATAATCTTTTTTTCTTTCTACATATTTTATGTTCTGATTAAGTTTAATTTTTTTTCTAAAAGACTTGATCATCTTATTGACATAGTTAATTGAGCCCCCAGAAATTGTTAACCACTGAGGTCTGTCATTGATATTTAACATGCCATGATTATTAAAAAACTGTATAAAAAATTTAGCAGGAAATTGCATCATTGTTTTAATGTTAGAAGACCAAATTGCTGAGCCCATCGGCAAAATATAATATTTCTTAAAGAAATCCGAGTAGCCTTCTCGTTTAAGATAATCACCCAAACTAATCTCTTCATCACTTCTTAATAAGATGATTGAAGACTTATTAAATCGAAGAATCTCTCTAATCATTTTATAAAAGCTGGGATTAATAAAATTCTTTCTTTGCGCAAATAGTGCATTGAGATTAGTGCCGTTATATTCAAAATCTTTTTGGCTGTCTTTGACACTAAAACTCATGGCACTATTTTCATAGGGCACTTTAAGTTCATGTAATAGCTTTAAAAAATTAGGGTATGTTTTTTTGTTAAATACAATAAAACCCGTGTCTACACTCACTTTTTGATTGAATACATTAATGTGATGTGTATGTGAGTGGCCTCCAATACGATCATTGGATTCAAAAAGTGCAATCTGATGATGGGGGTTTAAATAATATGCAAGGGTATTGCCAGAGATGCCTGCGCCTATGATTGCT
>JBEEPP010000081.1:0-4087 GCA_041191045.1 Pseudomonadota bacterium | reverse complement strand
TTAATAGCTTCGGATGACTTATCCTCAGTCATCGTGTCACCAACTTGCACGGGCAGGTAATTAAATACTGTGCCTGGCTCAGTTCTTTGCAGACCTTCAATTTTAATGTCTTTGATAACAAAAGGCTCCATAGCAAAGGCAGCTATAGAAAGAATGAGAAGTGAAACGAATAAAGCTAGTTTAGATCTTAAAATCATTAGCTTCCTAATAGGTATCGACAGGCGTCATTATACAACGCAATTATAGTAAGTAAACCCAAAATTAACATCCCAACTCTTTGACTTATCATCATTTTTTTGGTTGATAAAGGTTTGCCCATTACAAATTCAAGGAAATAATAAGCCAAATGACCTCCATCCAATAATGGAATAGGCAATAAATTTAGTATTCCGATATTCAAACTAATAAGGCCAATAAATTGAATATAAGGAAAAATACCTTCTAAAAAAGAAGATGAGGCCATATGAGCAATTGCCAAAGGTCCGCCCAAGTCTTTTATGTTAGCTTTTTGTGCAAATAAATTCTTGAATGAAACTATAGTTAAATTTAAAAAGCCATAGGTTTGACTTAAGGATTTTCTTAGGGACTCTGAAAATGTGCTTTTTATTTCAATTAAATTAGGTTTTATGTAAGCCTCATCATAACCAAGTGAAATACCAATTCTTTTTTTCTCTACTTTACCTTCAAATATATCTTTATCTATATGAATTAATTCAATAATATTTTTTCTTTTTATAGATAAATCATAAGACTTTGCCCAATTATTTTGAATGCTATTAACTAGGTCTTGAATGCTTTTTACCTCCATTTGATCAATCATAACAATTTGATCATTGGGCTTGAGACCTATTTTTTCAGCAATGCTTCCTGGCTCTATCGACTTAATTAAAATAGGAATGCCATATGGGAATAGATGAATGTCATTAGCCCAAAATAAATTATGAATACTAAAGAGCTCACCTCCTCTTTTAAAGTTTAAAATTTTAAATGGCTCTTTGTGAGCACCTAAATAAATCTGCAAGTCATTCAAGGATTTAATCTCCTCGCCATCAATCGATACAATTTCATCTCCAGCTCTTAAGCCCTGTTTAAAAGCTTCACTAAAATGAGAAACTTCGTTGATTAATGGCTTGATTTGAAGTGATCCATGCATATAAATAGAAAAAAATATGAGGATACCCAAAAAAATATTGATTAAAGGTCCGGCTAGAACAATAAGAAAGCGCTTGAATAGTGACTGTCTATTAAATGCTCTATGAAGATCAATTTTTTTTATCTTTTCTTCTGAATCACCATGGCTTTCATCTAAAAGCTTTACATAGCCTCCAAGAGGAATTGACGATATAACAAATGCGGTATGATCTTTACCAAAAAAAGAAGTAAAAATAGGTTTGCCGAATCCAATAGAGAACTTTAGTACCTTAACGTTGCACCATCGAGCCATTTGAAAATGGCCAAATTCATGAATACCGACGACAATACTGATAGTAAGGACAAAAACTAGAAAGGTTATCATGCGCTTAGCTTATGGCTGTCAATCCAAGAAAGGGCAAGATAACGCGTCTTCTTGTCTACATCCAAAACTGTATCAATAGAAACTAATGGCTCTGATTTTATTGTGTCCATGCAAAATTCAATTAATTCTGCAATTTGATTAAATCCTATCGATTCATTTAAGAAAGCATCTACAGCGACTTCATTTGCAGCATTAAGAACTGTGGGGGCATTATGACCCATATTCAAAGCCTTATAAGCCAATCCAAGGCAAGGAAATTTATTTAAATCAGGCGCTTCAAAATCAAGTTTTTGGGTTTTTATTAGATCTAGGCCTGATACACCGGATTCAATTCTTTCTGGATGACTTAAAGCGTAAGCAATGGGCGTCCTCATATCTGGGTTACCTAATTGAGCAAGTGTGCTTCCATCAATATACTCGACAAGAGAATGAATAATACTTTGAGGATGAATTATTACTTCTATATCTGATGCTGGAATATCAAATAACCAAAAAGCTTCAATGATCTCCAATCCCTTATTCATCATGGTTGCTGAATCGATTGTAATCTTTTTGCCCATTACCCAATTGGGATGTCGCAAAGCTTCTTTAGGTGTCACGAGAAGTAGATCTTCTTTAGAAAATGTCCTAAACGGCCCACCAGATGCAGTAAGTAAAATTTTTCTAATGCCGTTTGACTTATAATTCATTTTTTTGTTTTGTGGCAAAACTTGCAATATTGCATTGTGCTCACTATCAATGGGTATCAAAGTCGCCTTTGAATGATTTACAGCTTTGACAAATAACTCTCCTGCCATCACAAGTGTTTCTTTATTGGCCAATAAAATCTTTTTACCGGTATTTGCAGCTGCCATAGTGGGCTTAAGACCGGCCGCTCCCACAATTGCTGAAATTACAGTATTTGTATCCTCATGAGAAGCAATCCAATCTAGCGACTCATCAGCCTCTAAAACAATTGTTTTTGAATTTAATTCAAGGAGATTTTTTTTCAACTGTTGATTTGCTTCTGTATTTGAAGCAACAGCAAAGCGAGGCTCAAATTCGATACACTGTTGTGTGAGCAAATCAGTATTCTTATTTGCTGTCAGCGCGAAAACTTTATATTTTTCTTTATGAAGATTTATGACTTGAAGAGCATTACAACCAATACTTCCAGTTGAGCCCAAGATAACAATATTTTCCAATTAGATTATTTTTCCGAAAAAAATAGGCGACATTAGAATCAGGGTCGCAAGAGGAAGGCTTGAGCAGAGACTGTCAATACGATCAAGAACACCTCCATGCCCGGGGATTAAATCACCACTATCTTTAACTTTTGCTATTCGTTTTATATATGATTCAAATAAGTCACCTTCAACACTTAAAAGTAAAATTAAATTAAAAAACAAAATAGACATATAAGAATTAACAAAACCAAAGTAAGTCATGGCAATAGAAAAGGATGAAACGACAAATAGCGCTCCTATAAAACCTTCCCATGTTTTACCCGGACTAATGGATGGTGCTAGCTTTCTTTTTCCAAACCGTTTACCAAAAAAATAAGCACCAGAATCTGCAAGCCAAATAGTTGTTAAAACAATAAGGACAGTCCAAGGACTTAATTGAATTAAATAATTTAGCGAAATAATAAGAGGCATGACTAAAACCCAGCCAAGAAAAGCACTAAAAAAGAAATTTTTAAAATTGATCTTAAATATTAAAAATATGGGCGCCATGCCTAACCAAAAAATTGAGGCTATCCAAAGTATGGGTCTCGCCACTTCAGAATTAAGATGGCTATCAATTAAATAAATTAAGACTACTGAGATTAATAAAAAGATCTTTTTTTCGTAAGATTTAAAATATAAAAGCTTTGTCCATTCAAAAAGAGCCAATAATGAAGTGATATAAATCACAAAAGAAAAATATCTTCCTGAAAATAGAAACATAGAAGATAAGAAAATTGCGAGCATCGCTAATGCAGAAAAAATTCGAGATATCAACATTTATAACTGCTCGCTAGTTTTGCCATACCTTCGTTCTCTTTTTTGAAATTCAATAAGTGCCGAGGTAAAAGCCTTTTCATTAAAATCAGGCCACAATGTTTCAGTAAAATAAAGTTCGGTATATGAAAATTGCCAGATTAAAAAATTACTAATACGTTTTTCACCACCAGTTCTTATTAAAAGATCAGGATCTGGCGCAAAATTTAAAGAAAGATTCTGAATGAGATTTTTTTGGGTAAATGGCTTTTTGAAATGACCTTTTTTTCGATATTCATTAACCGCATTCACAATATCCCACCTTCCACCATAATTAATTGCAATGCTTAGGGTAAGGCCAGTATTTTTTTCAGTAAGATTTTCAAGATCTTTTATTTTATCAATTAGCTTCTTTGGGAAAGGCTTTCGATCACCAATGAGTTTAAAACGAATATTATTTTTAATTAAAGATGAAGATTCTTTTTTAATGGAATCTTGAAATAAAGACATTAAAAAATCAACTTCCCGAGTCGGTCTTAACCAATTTTCTGTACTAAAAGCAAATAATGTAAGAAATGGAATATTTAATTTTTGACATTGGGTAATTACT
>JBEEPP010000080.1:0-4096 GCA_041191045.1 Pseudomonadota bacterium | reverse complement strand
CAATACATCCTGAGATTTTAGCGAATTCTATTCAATTAGATCGTCCTAAATCGATCGAGCATGGTGATTTTTCAACCAATTTAGCCATGATGCTCGCTAAACCTTTGAAAAAAAATCCACGGGAATTAGCGGCCCTCATCATTGAGAAGTTGCCTCACTCACCTTTTATTGAAAAAGTTGAAATTGCAGGTGCAGGTTTTATTAATTTCTATTTCAATGAAAGAGCACGCACCTTCATTATCCATGAGATTTTAAAAAATCCGGAGGCTTACGGACAAAATACTTCGGGTCATGATGAAAACGGTAAGCCTCAAAAAATCCAAATTGAGTTTGTATCCGCGAACCCCACGGGACCCCTTCATGTCGGTCATGGTCGAGGTGCTGCCATTGGTGATTCCTTAGCGAGACTTCTAAAATTTAATGGTTGGGATGTAACGCGCGAATTTTATTACAACGATGCCGGTGCACAAATTGACAACCTGACAAAATCAGTCCATGCGAGATGCCACAATATGGATCCATCAGATCCTGCATTCCCTGAAGATGGCTATCGTGGTGAATACATTGTCGAGATTGCAAATACTTTTTTAAATAAAGAAAGTATTGAGTGCGAAGGTAAAACAATTAAAGCGTCCGGCAACATCGATGACTTAGAGTCCATTCGCCAATTCAGCGTTGCGTATTTAAGACATGAACAAGATCAGGATTTAAATGCATTCCAAATTAAATTTGATGTCTTCACGCTTGAATCTTCTTTCTACCAAAATGGCCAGATTGAAAAGGTTGTAGCGTCTCTGATTAAAAATGGTTTTACTTATGAAGAAGACAATGCGCTCTGGTTAAAAACCACAGCGTTTGGTGATGACAAAAATCGTGTTATGAAAAAATCAGATGGCAGTTATACCTATTTTATTCCTGACGTAGCTTATCACCTCGATAAATGGGAGCGGGGTTTTAGGCGCGTCATTAACGAACAAGGTTCGGACCATCACAGCACCATTACGAGAGTACGAGCAGGACTTCAATCATTAAAACTTGGCATTCCTGAAACCTATCCTGAATATGTGCTTCATCAAATGATTACCGTGATGAAAGGTGGCGAAGAAGTAAAGCTTTCGAAACGTGCTGGTAGCTATGTAACGCTTCGAGATTTGATTGATGAGGTGGGTTGTGATGCCACGCGCTATTTCTTGGTGGCTCGTAAACCTGACTCGCAACTTGTTTTTGATATTGACTTAGCCAAAACTCAAAATTCGGATAATCCTGTGTATTACATTCAATATGCGCATGCGCGTATTACCGGAGTTTTAAAACAATGGGGCGGAGATATCGATCAACTAATTAATGTGAATGTAGATAATCTTAAATCTTCGCAGGAATTAATGCTCATAAAACGCTTAAGCGAATTTCCGGAAATAGTTTTACATGCAGGTGTTGAATTAGCCCCCCATACCATTGCAAACTATTTAAAAGACTGTGCGGCAGATCTTCATAGCTATTATAATGACACTAAGTTTTTAGTTGAAAATGAAGATGAAAAACTAGCGCGCTTAAGTTTAATTCGTGCAACACAGGTAGTATTAAAAAATGGTCTAAATCTTCTTGGCGTCAATGCTCCGGAAAAAATGTAGCTTAATAAGGTGAATATGGAAAAGGGTAAATCAGGTAGTTCTTTTGTGAATGGCCTTTTTATAGGCATTTTAATGGGCATTGGCTTATCGATCGCTATTACTGTTTTTATTACTAATGGTAAAAGTCCTTTTGTAACCAAGGACACGAATGGTGCTTGTATAGAGATCCAAGGAGCAAAGCCTGAGGGTGAAGCGACGAATGACGCTATTCAAGACCAGCCGACTAAATTTGATTTCTATAATATATTGCCTAATGGTGATAAAGATATCTCAGATCGTGAAACAACACAGACTTTAAAAAATCCAGCAAATATTCCACAAAAAGAAGTGTACTTTTATCAAGTAGGCTCATTTACCACAGATAAAGATGCGGATAATACCAAAGCAAAATTGGCACTTTTAGGATTTGAAGCGGTCGTACTGACAGCACCGTCTCAAAATAATGAAATAGTGCATAAAGTAAGGGTGGGTCCTATCACTGATGATGCACAAATTATGAAAATAAAAAATGATCTCATTAAAAATGGCTTTAAACCGATCTTAGTCAAAGCAACACTTAACAATACAAACTCGAATAATTAAGGATATCTTCAATGAAAAAAATCTTATTCATTTTTTTAATACTTTTTACATCCATTTCTTTTGCGGCAGCACCTGAAGCTGGTGTTAATTTTGATAAAACAGTACAAACTGTCCCCACAGATAACAAAGATAAAATTGAGGTCATAGAGCTCTTTTGGTATGGCTGTATTCACTGCTACCAAATGGATCCTATGCTGAGTGATTGGGTAAAAAAATTACCTAAGGATGTTTACTTTAAACGTATGCCAGCTATTCCTCGTCCAGATTGGGCGCCGATGGCCAGAGCATTTTATGCAATGGAAACTCTAGGTGTAGCTGAGAAACTACATACAGCTATATTTGATGCGGTTCATAAAGAACGTACCCTTAACCCAGCTGATGAAAAAGCGATTCTGCAATGGGTGACATTAAAAGCAGGCCTTGATCGCAAAAAAGTAGAGGATGCTTTTAATTCATTTTCTATGAATGCTTCTCTAAACAAAGCTGCGCAGGTTTTTAGAGCATCAGGTGCAACGGGTGTGCCTACACTGATGATTGATGGTAAGTACATTACTTCAAGCACGATGGCGGGTGGCAATAATGAAGCACTTCAAATTGCTGACTTTATCATCAACAATGTCAGAAAAGATCGCAATAAAAAATAAAGTTTTAAAAGTCTTTATCACCGGTGCCACAAGTGGCATCGGTGATTCTTTAGCCCGTCAGTATGCAAATCAAGGCGCCACCCTAGGCTTGGTCGGTCGTCGCCTAGAACTGCTTCAAAAAATAAAATCAAAAATTAAAACGCCCTGCGAGATTTATGGAATAGATGTCACAGATCAAAAAGATCTTCAAAAAGCTGCTAATCATTTCATAAAAAAATACGGGGCTCCCGATATTGTGATTGCCAATGCAGGAGTGAGTACCGGAACACTTGCAGGCGAAAAAGAAGACCTTCATACATTTAAACGTGTTATCGACATTAATTTATTTGGGGTGATTCACACTTTTCTCCCGTTTATTGAAGCTTTTAAAAAACAAAAAGCAGGTCAATTAGTAGGTATTGCAAGTGTGGCTGGTATTAGAGGCTTACCTGGATCTGGAGCTTATAGCGCTTCAAAAGCTGCGCTTATTAATTATTTAGAAAGTCTTCGTATTGAAATGAAGCCTTTTGGTATTCATGTCACAACCATTGCGCCAGGCTTTATTCATACGCCTATGACCAAGCATAATCGCTATGCCATGCCTTTTATTTTAGATGTCGATGTTGCGGTATCTCGTTTTATGAAAGCTATTCAAAACAAAAAAGGCTTTGTCATTATTCCTTGGCAAATGAATATTGTGGGGACTATCATGAAGCTTCTTCCGGCATCTATGTGGGACTTTTTAGCGAAAGGCGGTCCTAAAAAAACCAGGAAAATGATTAAGTAATATCCACATCACGTATATCCTTAAAACGTAAAATAAATTAAAATGCAGTCATTAACTACATTTTTTATTTATGTCAAACCTCCAATATAACGGCCAAGTGCTTACAAAAGCGCGTCGTGATTTAAAACTTAAAGCTGATGATATTGCAACGGAATTATGTTTATCTGTGCAACAAGTCCAGGCGATTGAAAATAATCTAAATGCTTTTTTTCATTCCAATAAATTAAAACAAGCAGTCATTAAACGCTATTGTCGCTTCCTTAATATTGATGTGAACTCTGTCATCACGCATTATGAATTAGATGAAACTGATACTAGCTTTCAAGACATTAAAAAAGATAATTTTGGTAAGCGCTTTAAAAAATATGTTTATCTCTCAATTGCAGCGTTTATTACAACACTTGTTTGGAAACTTTTTGCGTAATGGTCCAAAAATTAAGAGAATTATTTTTTCAATTAAGAACTCGGCATTT
>JBEEPP010000079.1:0-4181 GCA_041191045.1 Pseudomonadota bacterium | reverse complement strand
CTTTCATAGTCGATCAGTGTAAACTTTCGCGATTATTTTCATTTGTTTTTACTTTAGGATTAAAAAATGGCAGTTAAAAAAGTAGCTAAAAAAGTTGTTGCTAAGAAAAAAGCTTTAGTCAAAAAAGTGGTGGCTAAGAAAAAAGCTCCAGTCAAAAAAGTGGTGGCCAAGAAAAAACCAGTAGCTAAAAAAGTAGTGGTTAAAAAAGCAGCTCCTAAAAAGGTAGCGGCAAAGAAAGTAGTAACTAAGAAAGTTGTTGCTAAGAAAAAAGCTCCAGTCAAAAAAGTGGTGGCCAAGAAAAAACCAGCAGCTAAAAAAGTAGTGGTTAAAAAAGCAGCTCCTAAAAAGGTAGCGGCAAAGAAAGTAATGACTAAGAAAGTTGTTGCTAAGAAGCCTATGCCTGCAAAAATTGTTCCGCTTAAATCTAAAGTAGTTAGCTCATCTCAAAAAGGCTTAAAACAATTTAGAGCTTATGAGGCTAAAAAGGGCGAGAACTATATGAGCAAAAGCCAACTTAATCATTTCCGTACAATTCTTAATGAATGGAAAACAGAATTAAGTCAGGATATCGATCGCACGGTTCATACTATGCAAGATGAACTCACTTCATATGCAGATCCTAATGATCGTGCAAGCCAAGAGTCTGATATGGCACTTGAACTGAGAAACCGTGATCGCGAACGTAAACTTATCAAAAAAATAGATGAGACCTTAAGAAATATCGAAAGCCAAGATTATGGTTATTGCACTGGCTGTGGCGAAGAGATTGGCTTAAAGCGTTTGGAAGCGCGTCCTACAGCGACGCTTTGTATTGATTGCAAAACGCTTGATGAAATCCGTGAAAAACAGATGGCAGGCTAATCAAATTATTGAAATAAAAAAACCCGGGAAATCCCGGGTTTTTTGTTAACTTAAATTTCTTTAAAACAATTAGTCTTCTTTTTTGCTTTCAGATTTTTCTTCAGCAGGAGGTGGCTCGATCAGTGCTTTTGCACTTACACGAACACGACCCTTATCATCCACTTCAATCACTTGCACTTTAACTTTTTGTCCTTCAGACAAGAAGTCGGTCACTGCATTTACACGTTGATGTGCAATTTGTGAAATATGAAGCAAGCCGTCTTTGCCAGGAAGTAAGGATACAATAGCACCAAAGTCTAACATCTTAATCACAGTACCTTCGTAGATTTGACCTACTTCAATTTCTGCTGTGATTTCTAAAATACGACGTTTAGCTTCTTCACCTTGTAAGCCGTCGACACAAGCAATCTTGATCGTGCCGTCATCCTCAATATCGATAGTCGCACCTGTTTCTTCAGTTAAAGCTTTAATCACTGATCCGCCTTTACCAATCACTTCGCGAATTTTATCTGGATGAATTTTCACAGTAATAATTCTTGGTGCAAATGCAGATAGTTCTTTTCGGCTACCTTTCATTTCTTTTTTCATAATCGCTAAAATATGTTCACGTCCTTCTTTGGCTTGGCTTAATGCCACTTGCATAATTTCAGTCGTGATACCTGTAATTTTGATGTCCATTTGAAGCGCTGTAATACCATCTTCAGTACCCGCCACTTTAAAGTCCATATCACCTAGGTGATCTTCATCCCCTAAGATATCTGTCAGAACAGCAACGCGGTTACCTTCTTTAATAAGGCCCATAGCAATGCCTGCAACGTGCGCTTTAATCGGAACGCCAGCGTCCATTAAAGCTAGACAGCCGCCACATACAGAAGCCATAGAACTTGAACCATTAGATTCTGTAATTTCTGAAACGACACGCATTGTGTAACTAAAATCTTCTTTAGAAGGTAATACAGCAATCAATGCACGCTTAGCGAGTCTACCGTGACCAATTTCACGACGCTTAGGTGTACCTACACGTCCTGTTTCTCCGGTTGCATATGGAGGCATATTGTAATGAAGCATGAAGCGGTCTGAATACTCACCTTGAAGTGCATCAATCGATTGTTCATCACGACCTGTACCTAATGTGGCTACTACAAGCGCTTGGGTTTCTCCACGCGTGAATAATGCTGAACCATGTGTTCTTGGAAGAACGCTTGATCTAATCGCAATCGGTCTTACTGTTCGAGTATCTCGACCATCAATACGTGGTTCACCATCTAAAATTTGTGTGCGTACTGTTTTTGCTTCTAAATTAAAAAATTCATTTTTAATTTTGTTTGTTTCGATCGTATCTGTATCTTCAGTAATCAATTCTGCGAATACTTTATTTTTAATTTCTTCTAGTTTTGCTGAGCGTTCGCCTTTTGATTTAATTTGAAATGCAGCGTGAACATCTTTTGCTGCTAGATCATGAATCTTTTTAATGAGTACTTTATCTGGTTCTGGTGCAACCCAATCCCACGGCTCTTTACCTACTTCTTTAGCTAACTCATTAATCATTTTAATCACTGCCTGCATCTCTTTATGGCCATGAAGCACAGCACCTAACATGACGCTTTCAGGTAATTCTTTTGCTTCTGATTCCACCATCAATACAGCTGAATCTGTCGCCGCAACTACAAGATCAAGTTCACTGTCTTTTAATTGCGAAGCTGTCGGATTGGTAACATATTCCTCGTTAATGTAACCTACGCGAGCTGCACCAATCGGTCCATAGAATGGAATACCAGAAATAGCGAGTGCCGCTGAAGCACCAATAATTGCTGGAATATCAGAATCAATTTCACTGTCAGATGAAACGACCATCGCAACGATTTGAATTTCGTTGTAAAAACTTTCTGGAAATAAAGGGCGTAATGGACGATCAATTAAACGCGAAGTGAGTGTCTCCTTTTCGCTTGGACGTCCTTCTCGTTTGAAAAAACCGCCAGGAATTTTACCTGCAGCATATGTTTTTTCTTGATAATCAACTGTAAGTGGGAAGAAATCTTGACCTTCTTTAACATCGTGTTTGCCCACGACTGTAACTAACACTGCTGTATCACCATAACTAACTAATACTGCGCCATCTGCTTGTCTTGCTATTTCACCTGTTTCAAGTGTTAAGGTGTGCGCACCAAATTGAATACTTTTCTTAATTGCTTTAAACATAATTTACCCTTTTCTTTTTTTCATTCGTTATTCACTTCTTAATAACGAATACATTAACTAACATTTAACATCCAATAAAAAAGCCGACGCATCTTCCTCTAAAGAAGGATTGCAATCGGCTTCAAAACTTACGAATCAATAAATCTCTTAAACTAATTAATTTAAATAGTTAAAAAATTATTTACGTAAACCAAGACGCTCAATCAATGATTGATAGCGACCTAAATTCTTACCCTTAAGGTAATCTAATAATTTTCTGCGTTGACTTACAAGCGCTAAAAGTCCACGACGTGAGTGATGGTCTTTTGCATTGGTTTTGAAATGTTCTGTTAGATAACCAATACGACTTGTGATAAGTGCAACTTGCACTTCTGGGGATCCTGTGTCGTTCTTTGCCTGTTGATATTCACTTACAACTTTGGCTCTTTCTGCTGCTGTTGATGCCATTTAATCTTCTCTCCTCATTCAGAACCGCGTATTTTAATTGTATTCTTTTGATTTAACAATATGTTTTTTATAATATATTTGCGATTAAGCGCTTAGGAAAAAGGCGTCCCTTGAGGTCGGGCTGGCCTACGCCTACAAATTGACCTGATGCACTATATAAGCGCAATTCTTTATCATTTTTACTCATAAAATCAATGCTTTGCCCTTTTTTAATCGCTTCTGTTTCGGCCACAGTTAATTCGACCGATAATAAATCTTCAAGTAAAGCATCGATAGGCATAAGTGCTTTTTCTCGAGACGCCATTGACATACCTTCAAGTGCCTCGATCGAGAACGCATCTGATAATTGAAAATTACCCGTTTGGGTCCTTTCTAAAGCCTTTAAATGGGCGCCACATCCTAATGTCTGCCCAATATCTTCTGCCAAAGTTCTAATGTAAGTGCCTTTACTGCAAAGAACTTCAATGGTGATGATGCTCTCTTCAATTTTTATAAGTTTGATGTCGTAAATTTTGATTTGTCGAGATTTACGCTCAATTTCAATCCCATCTCTTGCATATTCATACAAGGGTTTTCCTTCAAATTTCAGCGCAGAATACATAGGCGGTATTTGTGTAATCTCACCTATAAATTTTTTTAATGTATCTTTTAATTGAGCTTCATTTAAGACAACT
>JBEEPP010000078.1:0-4214 GCA_041191045.1 Pseudomonadota bacterium | reverse complement strand
TTAGTTTTAATTTAAGTTTTTGTAATGCTTGTCCGCGATGACTAATTCTATTTTTAATGTCTGAAGGTAATTCTGCCACAGCTTTTTCAGTCATATGATCTAAAAATAAGGGGTCATAACCAAAACCACCTGAACCTCTTGGGACTTTCAAAATTTCTCCATGCCAAATACCCTCAACAATGATGGGCTCCGGATCCATTTCATGTTTTACAAATACAATGACACAAATGTAATGCGCTTTTCGATTTGATTCATTTTCTAAACTTTTTAAAAGTTTTTCATTATTTTTTTCATCTGATGAAGGCTCACCTGCATACCGAGCAGATAAAACACCTGGTTTACCATCAAGCGCATCGACACAGATGCCTGAATCATCCGCAATTGCAGGAAGTTTTGATAAACGGCTTGCATGCCTTGCTTTAGTAAGTGCATTTTCAACGAATGTATGAAAAGGCTCTTCACTTGCTTCAATTTTAAAGTGTGATTGAGGAAGTATCTCGACACTCATGCCATTTAAAATAGACTGAATTTCAATGAGTTTTTTGGCATTGCTTGTTGCAATGACGATTTGTTTCTTCATGAAATTACTTTAAAACGTTTTTTTGTAATTGAATAAGTTCTTTAATGCCTTCTGCTGCAAGGTCAGACATTTGATCCATCAACTCGCGAGAAAAAGGCTTACCTTCGGCAGTGCCTTGAATTTCCACAAAACCACCTGAGCCTGTCATCACAATATTCATATCTGTGTCGCAACTTGAATCTTCCGAATAATCTAAATCTAATAACGTCTTTCCTTCATGGAGACCGACAGAAATAGCTGCTACAGCATCAATCAATGGTGATTCTGAAATGAGTTTTTGATTCATTAAATGTGAAATTGCATCGTGAACCGCGACATAAGCCCCTGTGATACTTGCAGTACGGGTACCACCGTCAGCTTGAATTACATCACAATCAATTTGAATGGTGCGTTCACCAAGTTTCTTTAAATCGATAATGGCTCTTAAGCTTCGTCCAATAAGACGTTGAATTTCTTGAGTGCGACCTGATTGTTTTCCTCGCGCAGCTTCCCGATCCATTCTAGATCCTGTTGATCTTGGAAGCATCCCATATTCTGCTGTAATCCAACCTTGATTTTGGCCTTTTAAAAAAGAGGGTACTTTTTCATCAATACTTGCAGTACATAACACATGGGTATCACCGAATTTAATTAAGACAGAACCCTCAGCATGTTTTGTGTAATGTCTAATAATTTCAACCGGCCTTAATTGGTTGTGAGCGCGTTGATTAAATCTCATGATCATCATTCCTCAATAGAAGTCGTCATTATAAGCCAGCTTTAATTGATTGAATCTTGTCATTTAAAGGTTTTAGTCGCAAATGCAACTATAGATTGATAAAATGACGCTAAACATTGAATTGGATACCTTATGGCCTTAAGTATGACCGGTTTTTCTTTTAAAGAAGCAGATACAGAACAGGGTATTTTGCTCCTTGAATTTCGGTCTTTAAATAATCGATATTTAGAGCTCCAAGTTAAATTAGATGAATCCTTAAGATCTTTTGAGCCCATGATTCGCGATCTGATATCCGCAGAAATTAAAAGAGGCAAAGTAGATTGCAGAATTTATTTCAAATCTAAAACGCATGTGCTTGATGTTAATAACGTAGATACTATTAAGTTAAAAAAGCTCGCAACTTCAGTGGATGAAATTGCAAAATATTTTCCTCATGTACAACCGATTAATGCACTCGATATTTTAAAAACAACTGAGATCATGCACGATCAATCGGTCAATATAAACTTGCTTGAGCAAGATCTTAAAAAAAATCTTAAAGAAGCTCTGATCGAAATTCAGGCATCTAAAGCGCGCGAAGGTGAAAAGTTACTAAAGATTTTATTAGGCAAATTAAAAGATATTGAAATACTTGTAGATGAAGCTAAAAAAATCCTGCCCGTTTTAATCAAAGAATATCAAACTAAAATTGAAAATAAATTTAAGGATGCATTAATCTCAATAGATGATGATCGACTAAAACAAGAGTTTCTTATTTTTATACAAAAGATGGATATTGATGAAGAGCTTAATCGTATTACATCCCATATCGATGAAGTAAGGCGCTTACTTAAAATAGATGGTGCAATTGGTAAAAAACTAGACTTTATGATGCAAGAACTTAATCGGGAAGCTAATACTTTAGGCTCAAAATCGATTTCACCTAAGACTTCACAAATATCAGTTGATTTAAAAGTTTTGATTGAGCAAATGCGCGAACAAATTCAGAATATTGAATAATAACCATTAAAGAATATATATGAGCCAAGCCCATTTATTTATTATTGCAGCAGCTTCCGGTGCCGGTAAAACGACACTCGTAAAAGCTCTATTAAATAAAGATAAAGATCTTCAGGCTTCGGTATCACATACCACGCGAAAACCACGTCCAGGTGAAGTGAATGGTGTGGACTATCATTTTGTTGATGAAAGTACCTTTTTAGTTTTGAAGAAAAAAGGTGAATTCTTAGAATCTGCTGAATGTCACGGCAGTATGTATGGTACGAGTAAAAAATCAGTCCAGTCTATTCTTGATCAAAAGAAAGACGTGATTTTAGAAATTGATTGGCAAGGTGCGCAAGCACTCAAAGCTCAGTTTAAAGAAGCTGTTTCAATTTTTGTATTGCCACCCTCTGTTGAAACATTGGCTGAAAGATTAAATAACCGCGGACACGATAGTGATGAGACGATTGCGAAGAGGCTCGCGGTTGCCCGAGAAGAGATGAGCCATGTAGATGAGTTTGATTATGTTACAATCAATGATGACTTTGAAGTAGCTCTTCATGATCTTATGGCCATTATTCGATCCACTCGATTAATGTGTCATATTCAGCTTACACGACATAGCCACTTAATTAAAAACTTGACTTGAAATTTGGAGAAATAACATGGCACGAATTACAGTAGACGATTGTTTAGAGATGATTCCTAATCGCTTTAAACTTACATTAGCTGCCGCATACCGCGCAAGACAACTAGCCAACGGTGCTGAAGCATTAGTGAGCACACATGGCTTAAGAGATAAGCCTACGGTATTAGCATTAAGAGAAATTGCAGCAGGTAAAGTTGGTCTTGATATCTTAAATAGAAAAACAACGTACTAATTCTAAAAATTAGGGCTTAACGCCCCCAAAAGAGTAAAGACCATGGCTAGTACCGCTCATTTTAATAAAGCGGATGCTCAAAAAACACCGCCGCTTCCGTTACTGCCTGTCGATAACGAAGACTCTGAACTCACAATCCTTCTCAAGACCTACCTAAAAACCAAGGACATCCATAAAATATGGGATGCCTATCGATTTAGCGAAGAAGCACATCACGGCCAATCTCGACGCAGTGGTGAGCCTTATATTGTGCATCCAGTGGCTGTGGCATGTACCTTAGCCAGACTTCATCTTGACGCCCCTACAATACTTGCCGCACTGCTTCATGATGTCGTTGAAGATACAACCGTTACAACAAAAGAAATTGAAAAGAAGTTTGGGAAACAGGTATCCGTATTAGTCGATGGTTTATCCAAGCTTGATAAAATTGAATTTCAAGATGCTACAGAAGCGCAAGCCGAAAATTTCAGAAAAATGTTATTGGCGATGTCAAATGATGTCCGTGTCATTTTAGTGAAGCTCGCTGATCGTCTTCATAATATGCAAACCTTAGATGTGCTCAGGCCTGAAAAACAAAAACGTATTGCGCAAGAAACGCATGATATTTATGCGCCCATTGCAAATCGATTGGGCTTAAATACTATCTATCAAGAACTTGAAGAATTAAGTTTTAAACATCTATATCCAATGCGTTATCGCGCGATTCAAAAGGCCATGAAAGCATCTCGAGGAAATCGTCGCGAAGTAGTTGAAAAAATTACGGCGGCCATTCAACAAAAACTCACTGAGATGAAAATGGAAGCGGAAGTTACAGGCCGCGAAAAAAATACTTATAGTATTTATAAGAAGATGAGTGAAAAGGGTATGTCATTTGCGCAGATCAATGACATCTATGCATTCAGAATTATCGTGAAAGAAGCAAACGACGCCTACTCAGCACTAGGCGCATTACATGCACTCTATAAACCTCTTCCAGGTAAATTTAAAGATTATATTGCGATTCCAAAAGCTAATGGATACCAATCATTGCATACAAGCTTGTTTGGACCTTTTG
>JBEEPP010000077.1:0-4224 GCA_041191045.1 Pseudomonadota bacterium | reverse complement strand
TGATGGGTTTAACAGCATTACCACCAAAACTTTTGGAAAAGACTGATTGTTCATAGTTGAGTTTTTTTGTGTCTCCCAAAGCAATCGGTTTCACATCTAAAAATTTAAATTGAAGAATACATAAGTCATGTCGCCAGTCAGCTTTCATGCTAATGGGTGAAAATGCTTCACCTAATTTACCAATCTGAACACCCTGTGCATTTGCTACAACATGACAATTCGTAGCAACTTGATTGTCAGCTACGACAATACCGGAGCCCACACCATGATTACCTTTTGAATCGATGACATGAACCTTCACGACAGAAGGTGATACAGCAAAAGTTGCCTCGTCTGAAGGCGTTGCAAAGACAATCTGAGAAAATAAAATGAAAAAGAAAGTTAATAACCTAGACATGACTGACTGAGCCTCTAAATGAATGTCATGCATAGATAAGGAACTAAGGAGCTTAGTTCCTTAAAGATAAATTTTTAGCCACATTTACTATCGCCGCAACTTAAGCATGTAAGACATCCATCCATCATGATGACTGCTTTGGTTTGGCATTTGCTACAAAGTTGTGAGCCTTTTGGATATCCTGTGCTATCCATTTCTTCAGCATGTTTTTCCATGTACTCAGCACGTTTTTCTTCCATCAATTTTTTTTGATGCTCATCAGGCAATGCTTTTTTAAGCATGCCGATATCGATTAAATGTTGTTCAACCACTTCACCGATTTCAGCTACTAAACTTGGTACATACTTGCCACCTTTTTTAAAGTAGCCGCCATTAGGATCAAATACACTATGAAGTTCTTCTACTAAGAAAGTCACATCACCACCTTTTCTGAATACTGCAGACATGACACGAGTCAAACCTACGATCCATTGGAAGTGATCCATATTTTTTGAATTAATAAAAATCTCAAACGGACGACGGTGCTCTTGAGGTGTGCCTTCGTTCATGATGATGTCATTGATCGTGATATAAAGTGCATGCTCAGTTACAGGTGTTTTTACTTTATAAGTAGAGCCTGTAATTTTTTCAGGGCGGCCTAAAGGTTCGCCTAATTGCACGACGTTTTGATTTTCTTTTTGAGTTAAAGCATTCGCTTTATCTTCTTCAGAAACAACGTTATATCCTACGATCTTTTTTTCAATTTTAATTGCCATTATTTTCCTTTAATGTCTTTTATTAGAACTTACCGTAATAACCTTCTTTGAGTGCGTCATAAAGATTAGCTGCTGAATGGGTTTCACCGTCATATTCAATTTCTTCGTTACCCTTCACTTCAACTTGAGAGCCATCATCTAAAGTAAATTTATATGTCGTGTTCTCTAAATCTTTTTCTGTGACCAACACACCTTGGAAAGCCTCTGGGTTAAATCTAAATGTCGTACAACCTTTAAGGCCTTTATCGTATGCGTATAAATAAATATTTTTAAAATCTTCGTAATCATAATCCGTTGGCACATTGATCGTTTTAGAAATTGAACTATCGATCCACTTTTGTGAAGCCGCTTGAATATCTACATGAGCTTTTGCTTGAATCGTTGAGGAATCTAAAAAGTAATCTGGTAATTTTTCATCTTCGTTTTCTGAAAATGGCATCGCTTTTGGATTAATTAATTCGCGATAAGCTAATAATTCATATGAATACACATCTACTTTTTCTTTTGATTTCTTACCTTCACGAATCACGTTACGGCTATAGTGATGTGCAAAAGAAGGCTCAATACCATTACTTGCATTATTCGCAAGTGACAATGAAATTGTTCCTGTCGGTGCAATTGAACTATGGTGTGTAAAACGTACGCCTTTTTTTGCAATCTTATTACGTAAGCCCTCAGGGAATTGCTGCATGTAGCGGCTATATTTACCAAGTAAAACTTTACCTTTCACTTTAGCGCCTACTTTAATACCGTCGGCTGCCATCTCAGGACGTTTTGCTAACATATCAGCGGTCACCACAAATTCTTCTTCCATGATCGGTGCTGCACCTTTTTCTTCGGCTAAATCAATACCTGTTTCCCAACCCACCTCAGCTAAAATGCGACTTACTTCTTCAGTGAATTTAAGTGAGTCTTCATCACCGTATTTCATCTTAAGCATCGTGAGTGAAGAACCTAGACCTAAGTAGCCCATGCCGTGACGACGCTTACGTATAATTTCTTTACGTTGTTCTTCGAGAGGTAAGCCATTAATTTCGACCACGTTATCTAGCATACGTGTAAAGATTGCGATCACTTCTTTATATTCAGCCCAATCGAAAAACGCTTCGTCAGTGAAAGGTTTCTTCACAAATTTGGTTAGGTTCACAGAGCCTAATAAACAAGCACCGTAGGGAGGTAGTGGTTGCTCACCACATGGATTAGTTGCACGAATATTTTCGCAGAACCAATTATTATTCATTTCATTCACACGATCGATCAAAATAAAACCAGGCTCGGCAAAATCATAAGTCGATGACATGATGATGTCCCACAAACGTCTTGCTTTAATCGTTTTGTAAACACGGCATGCCACTTTACCTGCATCAATGCCTTCAGTCTTAGTGAGGTATTTGCCTTTCACAGGCCACTCTCTCCAAACTACTTGGCTTTCATCGTTTACATTTAAACCATCGACGATAGATTCTTTTTCAGTGACAGGGAATGCTACTTTCCAATCGCTGTCGGCTTTAACTGCCTCCATAAACTCTTTGGTGATTAAGCATGAAAGATTAAATTGACGGAGCCGACCATTCTCGCGTTTTGCTTTAATAAAGTCAGTCACATCAGGGTGGGCAATATCAAATGTTGCCATTTGCGCACCTCGACGACCGCCCGCTGATGATACGGTGAAACACATCTTATCGTAGATATCCATAAATGAAAGTGGGCCACTTGTATAAGCACCCGCACCTGCGACAAAAGCACCTTTAGGTCTTAAGGTTGAAAATTCATAGCCAATACCACAACCTGCTTTTAAAGTAAGTCCTGCTTCATGCACTTTATCTAAAATGCCAGACATGCTGTCTTCAACAATACCTGATACCGTGCAGTTAATCGTAGAAGTAGCTGGCTTATGTTCTAGGGCGCCTGCATTAGAGGTAATTCGACCCGCTGGAATAGCACCGCGTCTTAATGCCCAAAGGAATTTTTCATACCATTCTTCTCTTTTGGCTGGAATTTCAACATCTGCTAAAGCTCTTGCGACTCGCATAAAGGAATCATCGATATCTTTATCAACGTGCTCGCCCTGTTTTGACTTCAAACGATACTTTTTATCCCAGATATCGAGTGAAACATCTTGAATCGGTATTTCGTGGTCTTGATGGTCACTTAATGTGGACTTTGGACGAACAGCTTTGAGCATGAATTTCCCCTGAATTATTCTTTTTTATATGTTTTTTCAATAAATTGACTGCTAGATGGTATTTTGCTTAAAACCACAATATATAGTGGTTTTGTGAACATATTATCCATGGTCTAGTAGTCCGTCAATTGAAATATATGCACAAATTTAGAGCAAAAGTTAACCCCTATTTTCCGAGATTAATTTTTAAAACTTAAGCAAGACCTTTCTTGAAAAATAAATTAAACACAAGTTCATCAAGATGGTTTATGCGAAAATATCTGCATGATTCGCTTTTTTTATCGTCTTTTAGTCTATTTTGTTCTCCCATTCACCGTAATTAAGCTGATTTATAGGGGTTTTAAGCAGCCTGACTACTTAAAACATTGGAGTGAACGCTATGG
The DNA here is from genome assembly GCA_041191045.1 of Pseudomonadota bacterium. Lineage (GTDB taxonomy): Bacteria > Pseudomonadota > Gammaproteobacteria > Burkholderiales > Methylophilaceae > Methylopumilus. The sequence continues at coordinate 504 of JBEEPP010000077.1, read as the reverse complement.
TTTTTATAGCACTTCTACGAAAAAAATATGGGCCAAGCGAAAAACGCTCTGGATTCATGCCGTTTCTGTGGGTGAGACCAAAGCTGCGATTCCATTCATTAAACTTTTTTTAAAAAAATATCCGCGACATCATTTACTTATTACGCACGGTACGCCCACAGGACGTGCAACATCTATAGATATTAAAAATGTTCGCATCACTCGCATCTATCTTCCTTTTGATACAGTGGATGCTACTCGAAGATTTTTAAATGTGTTTAAACCCGAATTAGGTTTTTTACTTGAGACAGAACTTTGGTTTAATTTAATTCATCAAGCACATAAAAAATCTATTCCACTTTATTTAGTGAATGCGCGTTTATCTGAAAAATCATTTCAACTTTATAAAAAGATTTTGCTACTTATCAAACCATCCTTACAAGAATTAAAAGGTGTATTAGCCCAAACTGTAAGCGATGCAAAGCGATTTGAATCTCTTGGTGCAAGTAGCGTTGAAGTGATGGG
>JBEEPP010000076.1:0-4313 GCA_041191045.1 Pseudomonadota bacterium | reverse complement strand
ATCCGAAGTAAATATGGCTAATTTAAATAATTCTATTGATGTTGCATCTCGAATGATTATCAATCGATACGACTTTAAAGGTACGAGTGCTAAAGTTGAATTTTCAGAAAAAGAATTAACTATTACACTTTATGGTGATTCTGATTTTCAATTAGGTCAAATCAAGGATATTTTATTGCCTGCTATGGAAAAGAAAGAGGCTGATAGCTCCAAAAGACTTGATCCTCAAGATATTCAAACTGTATCTGGAAATAAAGTAAAACAGGTTTTGAAATTAAAATCAGGCATTGATAGTGAACTTGCAAAAAAAATTGTTAAATTACTTAAAGATAGTGGACTTAAAGTTCAGGCAGCTATCCAAGGTGAAAGTGTTCGTGTGTCAGGCGCTAAAAGAGATAACTTACAAGACGCTATAGCATTCGTTAAAAAAAGTATTACTGATTTTCCATTGGAATTTGGAAACTTTAGAGATTAGTTAAACGCATGCAAGCAAAAACACTCTATGAAAAATTATTTGAGAGCCATATTGTTAGAGAAGATGCAGGCACTTATCTCATATACATTGATCGTCATCTTATTCATGAAGTCACAAGCCCTCAGGCATTTGAAGGCTTAAGAATTAATCATAGGCCTGTATGGAGAAATAAATCCATTCTTGCAGTTCCTGATCATAATGTTCCTACGACAGATCGATCGCTTGGTATTTCTGATCCTATTTCAAAAATTCAAGTTGAAACGCTTGATGAAAATTGTAAGCATTTTGGATTAACTCAATTTCCTATGAATGACAATCGCCAAGGCATTGTTCACGTTATTGGACCTGAACAAGGAAGTACATTGCCAGGCATGACAATTGTATGCGGTGACTCTCATACCAGTACACATGGAGCATTCGGTGCACTTGCAATGGGTATCGGCACTTCTGAAGTTGAACATGTATTAGCTACCCAATGCTTAATCTTAAAAAAATTCAAGACAATGGAAGTGCGTGTAGAAGGAAAATTAAATAAAGGCATTACTTCAAAAGATATTGCTTTAGCCTTGATTGGAAAAATTGGAACAGCAGGTGGCACAGGTTATGCGATTGAATTTACTGGTGAGTCTATTCGTTCTCTTTCTATGGAGGGCAGAATGACACTTTGTAATATGGCAATCGAAGCTGGTGCTAGAGCTGGCATGGTAGCAGTAGACGATGTCACGCTGTCTTATGTTGAAAATAGACCTTTCTCACCTAAAGGTGAGGCTCTTGAGAAAGCAAAAGCTTATTGGAAAACATTACATAGCGATAAAGATGCAAAATTCGATAAAGTAGTCATGCTTAATGGAAGTGAAATACTTCCGCAAGTCACATGGGGAACTTCTCCTGAAATGGTTGTAAGTATAGAAGGTATGACGCCTGATCCAAAAAATGAAAACGACCCTTCAAAAAGAAAAAGTATTGAAGATGCGCTTGCTTATATGGGTCTCGAACCCAATCTTCCAATCAATCAAATTCAAATTGATAAAATTTTTATTGGATCATGTACTAATTCGCGTATTGAAGATTTGCGAGAAGCTGCCAACGTTCTTAAGGGGAAAAAAATTGCCCAAAATATTAAGTTGGCGCTAGCAGTTCCTGGATCAGGCCTTGTAAAACTTCAAGCTGAAAAAGAAGGTTTGGATCAAATTTTCATAGAAGCAGGCTTTGAATGGAGAGAGCCCGGCTGCTCGATGTGTTTGGCAATGAATGCTGATAGATTAAATCCAGGGGAGCGTTGCGCATCAACGTCTAATAGAAATTTTGAGGGCCGACAAGGTCAGGGTGGCAGAACGCACCTTGTAAGTCCATCGATGGCTGCTGCTGCTGGTATACATGGCCATTTTGTAGATATAAGATCTTTAAATTAATTCATGAATCCATTTATTACTCATACTGGTATTGTCGCTCCTCTTGATCGTGCGAATGTAGATACGGATGCAATTATTCCCAAACAATTTCTTAAATCGATTAAGAAAACAGGTTTTGGCCCTCATCTATTTGATGAGTGGCGATATCTTGATCACGGCGAGCCAGGTATGGATTTAACTCAAAGGAAAAAAAATCCGGAATTTGTTCTAAATCAGATCCCATATGAAAAGGCTTCTATTTTGATTTCGCGAGAGAATTTTGGTTGTGGCTCAAGTCGAGAACATGCACCATGGGCAATCGAAGACTATGGGTTTAGAGCAATTTTAGCGCCTAGTTTTGCTGATATTTTCTTTAGCAATTGTTTTAAAAATGGTTTGTTACCTGTCGTATTGCCAAATGAAATAATCGATTTTTTATTTAAATCTATTTATGCAAATAAAGGTTATACATTAACAATTGATTTAGAAAATCAATTTGTTGTGACGCCTTCAAATGAAAAAATAAGTTTTCAAGTAGATGCATTTAGAAAGTATTGTTTAATGCATGGATTAGATGATATTGGATTAACGATGCAGCATAGTGAAAGTATTAAAGCATTTGAGCAAGATTACTACCAAAAAAATTCATGGCTACTTTAAATTAGAAAGATTTCTTAAATAAAATGAAAATTGCAATATTACCTGGCGATGGCATTGGTCCTGAGATTACAAATCAAGCGGTTGATGTATTAAAAGCTCTCAATGTGGGCGCAGAGTTAGTGGAGGCACCTATTGGCGGTGCTGGCTATGAAAAATTTGGCGACCCACTGCCTGATTCAACGCTTGATTTAGCAATTAAATCTGACGCAGTACTTTTGGGTGCCGTAGGGGATTGGAAATATGACACTTTGCCAAGAGATAAAAGGCCTGAGCGCGGACTTCTTCGCATCAGAAAAGAGCTTAATTTATTCGCTAACTTAAGGCCAGCAATTTTATATCCTGAGCTAGTGGGTGCTTCTACACTTAAAGCCGAAATTGTTTCTAATCTTGATATTATGATTGTACGAGAATTGACAGGTGATATTTATTTTGGCAAGCCACGAGGTATTCAAACAAATGAAAAAGGAGAGCGTGAAGGTATCAATACAATGCGCTATTCAGAATCTGAAATTAAACGTATCGCTCATGTAGCATTTCAGATCGCAATGAAACGATCAAAGAAGTTATGTTCAGTTGACAAAGCAAATGTTTTGGAAACCACAGAATTATGGCGTCAAATTATGATCGACATCTCAAAAGAGTATCCTGAAGTTGAGTTGACACATATGTATGTTGATAATGCAGCAATGCAACTTATTAAAAATCCAAAACAATTTGATGTGTTAGTAACGGGAAATATTTTCGGTGACATTTTGTCTGACGAAGCTTCGATGTTAACAGGCTCAATCGGCATGCTGCCATCTGCATCACTTGATAGAAATAATAAAGGTATGTATGAACCTAGTCATGGTTCAGCGCCTGATATTGCAGGAAAAAATATTGCAAATCCGCTTGCAACCATTTTATCTGTAGCCATGATGTTTAGATATACATTCAGTGACGAAAAAAATGCAAAAAAAATTGAGTCAGCAGTTAAGAAAGCTTTGAATCAAGGTTTTCGAACAGCAGATATTTATTCTGTCGGGGATAAAAAAGTAAGCTGTACTGAAATGGGTGAGGCAGTGATTGCAGCCCTTAAATAATTAAAGAATAGGATATTTAATGATTCGAGTAGGCTTTGTAGGTTGGAGAGGCATGGTGGGTTCAGTCCTTATGCAGAGAATGCAAGAGGAAAATGATTTCAAGGAATTTGACTCAATTTTCTTCTCAACTTCACAAACAGGAAAAGCAGCACCATCATTTTCCGGAAGTCATAGTGCATTAAAGGATGCACATGATGTTAAAGATTTGGCGGCTATGGATATTATTCTTTCGTGCCAAGGTGGCGACTATACTTCAGCTATATATCCAAAATTAAGAGATTTTGGATGGGAGGGGCATTGGATAGATGCAGCTTCTTCATTACGAATGGAAAAAGATGCGGTGATTATTTTAGATCCATTAAATGGCGATCTTATTGAATCTGCATTCAAAAAAGGTAATAAAAATTGGATTGGCGGTAACTGCACTGTATCACTTATGTTATTGGCGCTCGACGGACTTTTTAAGAGAGATCTTGTTGATTGGGTTTCATCGATGACCTATCAAGCTGCTAGTGGAGCTGGGGCGCAAAACATGAGGGAGCTCATATCGCAAATGGGAACTATTTTTAATCACGCAAAAGACTTAATTGAGGATCCTAAGACGTCTATCTTAGATATTGATCAAAATGTTTCATCAACACTTAAATCGCAGAATTTTCCAATAGATAACTTTGGCGTACCCTTAGCAGGCAGTTTAATTCCATG
>JBEEPP010000075.1:0-4316 GCA_041191045.1 Pseudomonadota bacterium | reverse complement strand
TTTAACTAAATGACTTTTAAAGTTAGGTTCATCAAGGCATGAGAATGCTTTTTTCTCAATTGGTGAATTGGATAATAACGATTTTAATTCCTTCACTGTGAAACCCAAGCCTTTCGGATATTGCTCAGTATAAAGAAAAGGCACTTCTAAAATTTTCGCAGCTTGAATAAGGATGCTTGATGCATCAATGACTTTTTTAATTTCACTTTTAGGCATGACATCCACAAGCTTGTCTTGGATATCAATGAAGATGACCTGACTTAAGAGTTGATCATTGATCATAATCACTAAAACACAAATCTATTTTCATGTTTTACGAGCAAAGGGGGTACTACCGTTTCAAATAAAATTTCTTCCTCAAAATCTTTGTTACTTATTTTTGTAATTAACGTGGCGTGCATCGAAGGGGCTTCGCCTAAAATAACTAACAACCTTCCATTCATATTTAATTGATGTCTAATGCTTTCGGGCAATTGGGGCAAAGAACCTGCAAAAAGAATTGCATCATAAGGTTGATTTTTTAGCCAGCCCAATGAGCCGTCACCTGTCACAAATGTAATATTGTTAATTTTTAATTTTTGACAATTTTGTTTAGCGAGTTTTGTGAAATAAGGATTGATATCAACCGACACCACAGTTTTAACTAGGCTTGCAGCAAGTGCTGTGAGGTAACCACTGCCAGAACCCACAACTAATACATGGTCTTTTTTTTGCAGCGATAAAGACTGAATGAGTCTTGCTTCTAATTTTGGAGCCAACATATGCACATCATCATGCAGAGGAATTTCTGTGTCTGCAAAAGCCACGCCTTGGTATGCAGTCGGTACAAATTTTTCGCGTGGCACTTGATGAAGGAGATTCAGCACTTCTGGGTCTAAGACTTCCCAGGTCCGAATTTGCTGCTCAATCATATTAAAACGATGCTGTTCGATGGTATTCATTGTCATGTGTGCATTATAACTAAAGAAAAGTTCATCGTTTTGATTCTCATTAAATATAAATCTAACTTGCATTTCATGGGGGTTTCGCGTAATTTTATAGAGTGCTAGGGGTCCACCTTAAAGGTGGTGAGAAAAACCCTTTGAACCTGATGCGGGTAATACCGCCGTAGGGAATGCAGTCCTCTAAAAGACTCCTTACGGTATGACAAAAAAATTAAGGAGTCACTCATGAACGCGACCGACAAACAATTACAAAAAAATATCGATCAATTTTTAAACGAGACAGCTTCCCTCGATCCTGAAGCGCTCAAACCTTTTGCAAAATCAAAAAAAGTCTATGTGACAGGTTCGCGTTCGGATTTAAAAGTACCCTTTAGAGAAATCTCTTTATCTGATACACCATCATCTTTTGGTGCTGAAAAAAATCCACCTGTGATGGTATATGACACTTCAGGTCCTTATACCGATCCTGAATATCAAATCGATATTCGTAATGGACTACCGTCATTACGATCCAAATGGATTGACGAGAGAAATGATACTGAATTTTTAGACGGTCCAACTTCACTTTACGGGCATGAGCGCAAAACAAACCCTGAGCTCACTAAAATGCGTTTTAATCTGCTCAGAAAACCACGTCGAGCCAAGGCAGGTAAAAATGTTTCACAAATGCATTATGCAAAACAAGGTATTGTGACGCCTGAAATGGAATATATTGCCATCCGAGAAAATCAAAGACGTGAGGGTATGTCTGCATTTTTACAAACACAGCATCCAGGCCATGACTTTAATGCAGCAATTCCTAAACTCATCACACCAGAATTCGTAAGAGATGAGGTGGCGCGAGGTCGTGCGATTATTCCTGCCAATATTAATCATCCTGAAACAGAACCGATGATTATTGGCCGAAATTTCTTAGTCAAAATTAATGCCAATATCGGTAACTCAGCATTAGGTTCGAGCATCAGTGAAGAAGTAGAAAAAATGGTGTGGGGTACACGCTGGGGCGCAGATACAGTGATGGATTTATCCACGGGTAAAAACATTCATGAAACACGTGAATGGATTATTCGTAATAGTCCAGTACCGATTGGCACTGTGCCTATTTATCAAGCACTCGAAAAAGTGGATGGCAAAGCGGAAGATCTCACTTGGGAAATTTTTAAAGACACTTTGATTGAACAAGCAGAACAAGGTGTAGATTATTTTACGATTCATGCAGGGGTCAGATTGAGCTATATCCCAATGACTGCAAAACGTATGACGGGTATTGTGAGTCGCGGTGGATCGATTATGGCGAAATGGTGTTTAGCACATCATCAAGAATCATTCCTCTATACACACTTCGAGGAAATTTGCGAAATTATGAAGGCTTATGATGTAAGTTTCAGTTTAGGCGACGGCTTAAGACCCGGTTCTATTTATGATGCAAATGATGAGGCACAATTTGCAGAACTCAAAACATTAGGTGAGCTCACACAAATTGCATGGAAGCATGATGTGCAATGCATGATTGAGGGTCCAGGCCACGTGCCGATGCATCTCATTAAAGAAAATATGGATCTTCAACTTGAGCATTGTGGCGAAGCTCCCTTCTATACATTAGGACCTCTCACCACAGATATAGCTCCCGGTTATGATCACATCACATCAGGAATTGGTGCTGCCATGATTGGTTGGTATGGTTGTGCTATGTTGTGTTACGTCACGCCTAAAGAACATCTAGGCTTACCGGATAAAGAAGATGTGAGAGTCGGTATCATCACTTATAAGATCGCAGCGCATGCTGCCGATCTTGCCAAAGGTCATCCGGGTGCACAAATTCGTGACAACGCACTATCCAAAGCACGTTTTGAATTCCGTTGGGAAGATCAATTTAATTTAGGTTTGGATCCTGAAAAAGCAAAAGAATTTCACGATGAAACGCTTCCTCAAGAAGGTGCTAAACAAGCACATTTCTGTTCGATGTGTGGCCCTCATTTCTGCTCCATGAAAATTACCCAAGATGTTAGAGACTATGCAGCATCCAAAGGTATGAAAGAAGATGAAGCTTTGAAAAAAGGTATGGAAGAAAAATCAATTGAGTTCATTAAAAAGGGTGTTGAGATCTACCAAAAAACATAAATGGATCTCTCACTTTATTTTTCGAGTTTCATTTTAGGTCTTATCGAGGGAGCCACCGAATTTTTACCTGTGAGCTCTACCGGTCATCTAATTATTGCAGCTGAATTTTTAAAATTTAACCAAAGGTCTGCGAATGTTTTTGAGATCTTTATTCAGTTAGGATCGATTCTAGCAATCGTCGTCGAATATCGAAAAATACTTTTCAAAGTTGCAAGTAATGCGCTTCATGACAAAACTTCGCAAAACTTTGTGTTACGTCTATTCATCGCATTTTTGCCGGCAGCGATCTTAGGTCTTTTATTTCATAAAGCAATTAAGGCTTATTTATTTTCATCGCTTTATGTATCACTCGCGCTCATAGTAGGCGGTATCGTGATGATGGCGATAGAAAAACGTCCCTTAAGAGTCAATACAAAAGCCACAAACGATATCAGCATGATGCAAGCTTTTAAAATTGGTTGTGCGCAATGCTTATCTTTAATTCCTGGGGTATCGAGAGCAGCAGCAACAATTATGGGCGGTATGCTAACAGGGCTAAATCGCAAGACAGCTACTGAATTTTCTTTTTATTTAGCGATCCCAGTTATAGCAGCAGCATCCCTTTTTGATTTACTCAAAAATTTCCAAGATTTAACCATGCAAGATTTGCCTATTTTTGCTATTGGTTTTGTGACTGCATTTCTAAGTGCTTATGCTGTAATTAAACTTTTTATTCGTTTTGTAGCAACACATACCTTTATTGTTTTTGCTTGGTATCGCATTATTTTAGGTATCCTCGTTTTTATTTATTTTAGCGGGTGAGTATGTCTAATCATCAGGCACTTATTCAAAAACTCCAAGGCGTAGCTAAAAAGGCAGAACATCAATCTGTCAACATTCAAGAAGGTTTATCAGTACTCAATCATTTTGGATTTTCATTGATCAGTTTTTTATTAGCACTACCTTTCATGCAACCTTTTCCAGTAGGTCCTATCAGCGTATTAGGAGGGATTACTTTTGCCGCATTTGGCTGGCAAATTTTAAAGGGGTACCCTGTTCCTCATTTGCCTCAAAAAATAAATAGGATTGTTCTAAGTGCTGACAATTGGAGACGTATTACAAACGGTGCCATTAAAATTATTCGTTGGACTGAAAAATTTACGAGACCTCGCTTAGCTTTATTAATTCGTGGTTCAATAGGTGTTCAAATTGAAGCATTCATTCTTATTCTCTCAGGTATTCTTATGGCAGTCCCCTTTGGTATACTCCCTT
>JBEEPP010000074.1:0-4356 GCA_041191045.1 Pseudomonadota bacterium | reverse complement strand
TAATGGCATGAGTAATGCGACTTGGATTTTCAGGATGACTGTGTCCGGTATTATGAAGGAGAAATTCATCATCATAAAGAACAGCAATTTTTAATGTATTTTTTTCTGATTCTGCCATTATCTCTAAGGGTTTAAGAAGTGCAATCATTGCTAAAAAATAATAAAAATATTTCATGTAAATGAGACGTATTATTTTGATGGGTTTATTGTATTATCCAAGAGTCATTATATAAATCTACTACCAATGAAAATTAAAGCACTTTTTCTTATAGGGTTATTTGCCTTATGGTTCTCAACCCATATTTTTTCTTATCCAAGAAATGATATGCCAGCGGCTGAATCTTCTGTTGATTTTTTAAATCTTAAAGATGGTGATCAGGTTTCAAATCCTTTCAAGGTAATATTTAAAGCCAATGGCATAAGAACGGAGCCTGCTGGTGAATTTAAAGAGAGCTCCGGTCACCATCATTTATTAATTAATCAGCCTTATATAGAAAAAGGTAATATTATTCCTGCAGATTCAAATCATTTGCACTTTGGGAAAGCACAAACAGAAACAGAGCTTAACCTAAATCCTGGTTTGTACACACTAACGCTTCAATTTGCGGATGGATATCATCGTTCATATGGGAAGGCTTTAAGTAAGACAATTCAAATTGAAGTTAAGTAGAGCCCAATATATTTATGCTTAGCAACAAAGAAGCGCTATTTAAAAAATCCATCCTACTGGTAGCTTTAGCTAATTTAAGTTATTTTTTTGTAGAATTTTTTGTTGCGCGTCACATCTATGCTACTTCTCTTTTTGCGGATAGCATTGATTTTTTAGAAGACGCTTCGATTAATTTGCTTATCTTTCTTGCATTACATTGGACTTCAAAAAATAAAGCTAGACTTGGTAAGGTCTTAGCGATCATTTTAGTTATCCCGGCTTTTGCTTTTTTATACACAGCATGGCAAAAATTTTATGTGCCTTCGGTTCCAGACCCATCCATGCTTTCTATCACAGGGGTCGGGGCCTTGTTGATTAATTTTAGTTGTGTATATGTCTTGATGCAATTTAGAAATTATCAGGGTAGTTTATCTCGGGCTGCGTTTCTCTCAGCACGCAATGATGCCTTAGCCAATATAGCTATTATTTTCGCTGGTTTAATAAGCTTTATTTGGTATTCGATATGGCCTGATTTACTTGTTGGTTTTTTTATTATGGCTATTAATCTAGATGCAGCTAAGGAAATTTGGGAAGCTTCCGAAAGCTCAGATATAGAATTGAAGCCTTAGAAGTTTTCTGAAATTAAGAAATGAACAAATATAGAAATATTTAGTCATAATGAGAGTGAAATTAATCTTTACCATCATTACTTTAATAGCTTTAGCTAGCCTTGAGGGATGCCAGCATCTCTCGCAAAAAAATCTAACGCTAAAAGCTGAGCTTACTGTTTTTCATGAGTTTCCAAAAGACTTTAAACCTTCTACTGTTGCGATTGTTCCTTGGCATCAATCTCAAAAAGGCTCCTTAGAGTTTAAGCATTATTCGGCTATCCTAAAAGAGCGTTTAGAGAAGCTAGGCTTTACTGTCGTCGATCACTCTAAAAAACCTGAACTACTTTTGTTCTTTGATTATGGAGATGACAACGGTAAGGAAATAACCGAAACCTACACCATTCCTGATTTTGGTATGATCGGATATACAGGTTACTCACTAAACTCATGGGGTATGTATCCCGGAATGCCTATGTATGGATACCGAGGTTATCAAACTCATACTAATAGATACACTTTATTTACGCGTTATATTCGTATTGATATAGCCAAACCCAAAATGAAAAGTACTGAACTCGATAAAATTTATGAAGGGCAGTTAAGAAGTAAGGGCACATGCTCAAAACTTACTTTAACGCTTCCATATCTCATTGACATGTATTTCCAGAATTTCCCGGGAAAAAATAACGATACTCAATCGCTTGAAAAATCTTGGGATGGTGTATGTTAAAATTTTCTTATGAAATCTTTAGCTTTTAAAAATTTAATTTTCTGCCTGCTCCTTATTCCAAGCATATCTTTTGCAAAAGATTGGAATTTTGATGTCTTTATGGATGACAAACTAATTGGAGAGCACACTTTTCAGTTTAAAGAAGACGCTGAATTTAATCAGCTCACCAGCAATGCTCAATTTAAAGTCACGCTTTTATCTATCCCAGTTTATAAGTATAAACATATATCCCAGGAGCTCTGGAATAAAGATTGTTTGCATACTGTTGAATCTTCAACACAAGACGGTGGAGATAGTTACAAAGTGTTAGGTAAAACAGAGGCTAACACTTTTAAATTAATAGAGCCGACTAAACAAGCATTTGTAGCCGATTGTCCCATGACTTTTAGCTATTGGAATCCTCTTATGCTAAAGCAAAAAAGACTTTTAAATGTTCAAACAGGGGAATACCCAGAAGTGTCGATTAAATATTTGGGTAAAAAGTCTATTAAAGTTAAAACTGAAAATATAGAAGCGGACTCATATCAGCTTTTAGCTCCTAAGATTAATATTCAGCTTTGGTATAAAGAGAATAAGGAATGGGTTAAGTTAGAATCAATCACGCCCGATAATCACCATATTGTTTACATGCTTAAGTAAATATAATTAATCTAAGTCTAAGTTAATTAGTACTAGGCTATTCAAACAATCCTGTCATGTGTTTTTTTATGGTAATTTCTAGTGTATAGAAAACTTACCGTTTCCATTTACGCATGCATATTCAGCACAATTTATTAATGAGTCAATTAATTGGTAATAATCTTGCTTATACCTTTTATTGTTCCCCTTTTATCAAAAGATTGTTTGAGTCCAATCATAATCTTGAACAAAAATCACTTGAACATATAAATCAACCTTTTAGTCGTAATGAGATGGAATCCTGGTTGGACAGCCGCCAAATCTCAGATGAAGTGAGCTTAAATCAATCGCTTCGTAAATTACGTCAATGTGTTATCGCCAATATCATTCTTCGTGATCTTAATAAATTAGCTGATTTGAATGAGATTCTAATATCAGTCACTGCGCTTGCTGAGGTCACTCTCGTATATGCGCATCAATTTCATTTCAATAACCTCAAGACTATTCATGGCTCGCCCGTAGGCTTAAATGGTGAAGAGCAGCAATTAAGTATTGTGGGCATGGGTAAATTAGGCGGAGAAGAGCTTAATGTTTCATCTGATATTGATCTTATTTTTGCATATCCCGAAGAAGGTGATACCGAAGGTAGAGAAGCTATAAGCAATCAAAGCTTTTTTATTAAGCTTAGTAAGAAAATCATATCGAGTCTCAACGACATCACAGAAGATGGATTTGTATTTCGTGTAGATATGCAATTAAGACCTTTTGGCTCTGAGGGTCAAATTACATGCAGTTATCAGATGCTAGAGGACTATTATCAAAAATACGGAAGAGAATGGGAGAGATATGCCTGGGTAAAAGGTCGTGTTATAGCGGGGCCACAAATAGAGCTTAATAAAATTATTGACCCTTTCGTATATCGCAGGTATCTGGATTATGGCGCATTAAACTCTATGCGCGACTTAAAAAGTCAAATTCAAAACGACGTCAAAAAAAGAGGTATTCAAGAAAATATAAAACTTGGCCGAGGCGGAATTCGTAAGGTTGAGTTTATTGCGCAAGTCTATCAATTAATTAGAGGTGGTCAAGACAAAGCTTTAAAGCTGAAATCACTTTTGCCAACACTAAAACTTCTAGAAACTAAAAATTTATTATCTGCCGAAGCTGTAAAATCTTTAACTGAAGCTTATCAATTCCTAAGAAATCTCGAGCACAGACTTCAGTATATGGAAGACAAGCAAACACAAGAGCTACCAAAGTCTGATGAAGAGAGATTAAGAGTCGCAAAATCTATGCACTATGAGGATTGGAATTTGTTTTATCGAGATCTTGAAATTCATAGAGCAAAGATAGAATTTTATTTTGATGAAGTCTTTAAAGAAGCGATTAAAGATGAGGATTCGCCTCAATTAAATATGGCTAAAGCACTTTGGCATAACACTTTGAAGTTAGAGGATGCACATCAGCATCTCGAGAGTTTAGGATTTAAATCACCGAGTGAGACTTATCGAGTGCTTGATGGACTCAAGCATAGTTCACGTTATCTTCATTTACCTGAATCGAGTCGGCAACGATTCGATTTGCTGATGCCTTTAATTATAAATGAAGTCTCTTTGACGTCAGCATCTTATGGAACATTAATAAGAATGATCTCAGTTTTAGAGAGCATATGTCGGCGCGCAAGTTATCTTGCGATGCTCACAGAAAATCCAAGTGCGCTAAAGATACTTATTAAATTATCTGAAGCA
>JBEEPP010000073.1:0-4387 GCA_041191045.1 Pseudomonadota bacterium | reverse complement strand
CAAAATAATGAAATTGAATGGTGCAACAAACCTTCTGAAAAAATGCTTGATATTCAGCTAGCTAAGGATATCAATCAACCTATTAATTATTTATTGCGTGAAACGAGGTTTACTGAATATCTCAATGATAACAAATACGAAGGTACACTTAAGTTAATTTCTTGGCGAAATTCAGGTAGATCATTCGAGATACTTCTAGTTCCATTTGGTGTAAGTCAAAAACTTCTTATCTGCAGAGATATAACACAAATTGAGAAAAATGATTCTATTAAGCGCGATTTTATTGCAAATGTCTCACATGAGTTAAAAACACCACTGACTGTCATTGTTGGATTTTTAGAAACACTTTCTGACATGAAAAATGAATTCAATACAAAAACACTCCCCTATCTCCAAATGATGCATGAGCAGTCAGATCGAATGAAAAAATTGGTTGAAGACCTACTTCAACTTTCATCCATAGAATCTAACACAGCACCTGCAGAGAAAAAAGAAATAGACATGACTGAACTCTTCAAAAAGCTAAAAAAAGATTCTGATTTTTTATCAAGAAAATCACATAAAATTAATATGTCTATCAATAAAAATATCGTTTTATTAGGGTATGAAAAAGAAATTTATAGCGCCTTTCTAAACCTTATTAGCAATGCTATACGTTATACCAAAGAGGGCGGCAATATTAACGTAATATGGGATATTAAAGATCAAAAACCTTTCTTTGAAGTACAAGATTCAGGTATAGGTATTGATGAAAAATTAATTCCAAGGCTTACTGAGCGCTTCTTTAGAATAGATGCTGATCGAAGTAGAAATTCAGGTGGTACTGGATTAGGACTGTCTATTGTTAAGCACATATGTATTCGACATCAAGCCCAAATAGAAATTTATAGTCAAATAGGTAAAGGCAGCCAATTTAAAATAATCTTCCCTCAAGAGAGATTGTACTTAAAAAAATAAATGAATAAGAATAAATTTTATTACATATTTTTTTACTTGCTATTATCTATCTACTGCATAATTCAAAATTCAAGCGCTAAAGAAATAGTGGAGCCAGACAGACAATCTTCAAATCAATTTGGTAAAACTGATTTTGATCGCATGGCTGATCATGAAATTAGAGAGAATATACAAAGCTTAAAAACTTTGATGATTAAGCTTTATAAAAGAAATCCTTCGGAGTTAAAGAAAAGCACCTCAGATGATGCGGAAAAGATGGTTAATTGGGTTTTCAATGGCAATCATAACTGGAATTTTGATGCCATAAATAATGCTCAAAGTACTGATGCGATCTATCTTGCTTTTAACGAAGAATATAAAGGTGATCGTGTTCTTCCTTTTATTGTAGGTATTTACACAATGCTTATAAAAGCTCATGGAGGCAAAAAAGAATTCTATTTATTTGATTCAATTGATCCTCAACTTTTATATAACACATCTCGCAACATTGAAATGGCTGTCTGGAAACTTTCTAATTCTAAAAATAGCTTTGGCAAACCTTTCTTACTTACAAATGAATTAACTGAAAAAGAAAATAACTTATCTTTTGAACGAGAGTTTGGAAAAATTATTGGCAGAACAGATTTTCTTGCTTTTACACTCTCAGAAAAAATGGAGCGAAGTATTGCAAAAATTATTCAAAATCTAGCTACCGGTCTATTAATACCAATTTAGAAGCTATAAAAGTATTTTTTCAATCCCGCCTTTAGTTGAGCTCTCTACGTAATTTTGCATCCAATTAGGGCCTAGTAGGTTCTTTGCTAATTCAACAACTATATAATCTGCTGTTGTATTTGTATCTTCGCCATAACGAGCTAATCCCTGCAAGCAAGAGGGGCAAGAAGTAAGAATCTTAACTTCTCCTAACGACCCTGGTTGATCAATACCTATTTTTTGAATACCTTTTTCAATTTCTTCTTGTTTTCTCTTTTTCACTTGTGTTGCAATATCTGGTCTGCCGACAGCAAAGGTTCCAGATTCACCGCAACAACGATCATTTAGAGGTACATCTGTATTCATCAATGCATTAGTAACTTTAGTAGGTGCATATGTTTTCATCGGACTATGACAAGGATCATGGTACATATATCTTGTACCTGATACACCTTCCATTTTTACACCTTTTTCCATAAGATATTCATGGATATCTAATAATCTGCAACCGGGAAATATTTTTTCAAATTCATATTTTTGTAATTGATCCATGCAAGTGCCGCATGACACAATCACTGTTTTAATATCTAAATAGTTAAGTGTGTTTGCTACTCTATGAAATTGAACACGATTATCTGAAGTTATTTTTTGGCCTTTATCATGATTGCCTGATGAAGTTTGTGGGTAGCCACAGCATAAATATCCTGGGGGCAGAACAGTAATAGCTCCAACTTCATATAGCATCGCCTGCGTCGCCAATCCTACTTGAGAGAAAAGTCTTTCAGACCCGCATCCAGGGAAATAAAATACCGCTTCAGAATCTTCATTAATTTTTTGTAGATTTCGAATCACAGGAACAACTTTGTCATCCTCAATGCCAAGGAGAGCCCTTGAGGTCTTGGTGGGCATATTTTTGGGCATAGGCCTATTTAAGAAATGAACAATCTGAGACTTGATTGGAGCCTTGCCAATTGTTGAGGGTGGATTTTTTTTAAAGAAATTAATACTGCCCATTTTTTTCAATAAATTATGTCCAGCCCGTTGAGCTTTATATCCAAAATCAACCATCAATGTTCTCATTATTTTAATGGTGACAGGATCCTTCATATTTAAGTAGCTCATAGCCAATGCAGTACCCGGACTAAAATGACGTTTACCTTGCTCTCTTAAAAAGTTTCTCATTGCAATTGAAACATCACCAAAATCAATATCTACAGGGCATGGATTTAAGCATTTATGGCAGACTGTGCAATGATCAGCGACATCATTGAACTCATCAAAATGTTTAAGAGAAATGCCACGCCTTGTTTGCTCTTCATATAGAAATGCCTCAATAAGAAGAGAGGTTGCTAAAATTTTATTTCTTGGGCTATAAAGCAAATTAGAGCGCGGAACATGTGTTGTACATACTGGCTTACACTTTCCACAGCGCAAACAATCACTAATTGAATCTGCTATTTCTCCGATAGCGGACTGTTCCATAATGATCGATTCTTGTTCTAATAGTCCAAAACTTGGTGTATAAGCATTTTCTAAACCAGATCCCGGAAGTAGTTTACCTTTATTAAAATGCCCGAAAGGATCTACTTTATTTTTATATTTCTCAAATGCTTCAATTGTGCTTTCGTCTAAAAATTCCATTTTGGTAATACCAATACCATGTTCGCCAGAAATAACACCATTAAGACTTCTAGCTAAAGCCATTACTCTTGCTACCGCTTCATGAGCCTCGTGCATCATTTGGTAGTCATCTGAATTAACTGGGATGTTAGTATGGACATTACCGTCTCCGGCATGCATATGAAGCGCTATAAATACTCGGCTCTTTAAAGTATTTTTATGTATTTGATCCAGCTTAAGCAAGAAGCTTTGATACTCTCTTCCGCTAAAAATTTCATGGAGCGGCTCTTTGAGCTCTTTCTTCCATGAAATTCTTAACTCATAAGACTGAAGCGCTCTAAATATACTTTCATACTTATTTTCAATACCATCATGTCTTTCAAGAAGCGTTGAAAGTGGGCTATCCAAATTGTCGAGCATTTGACCCCATTTTTCTCTCAATCCATGAATCAAATCAATACTCATTTTTTGCTTAACTTGATTAAGCTCTGGGTCTGAATTTAAGCCTTCTTCTTCATAAAGAAATTTATCATGCTCAATAAAAGTTTCTAAGTCATCTAAGAGCTTTAATTTGTTTCTGATTGAAAGTTCGATATTGATTCTTTCAATACCATCAGAATATTCGCCAAGTTTTGGGAGGGGAATAACGACATCCTCATTAATCTTAAATGCATTGGTATGTTTTGCAATAGCTGCAGTTCTAGCTCGATCAAGCCAGAAACGTTTTCTCGCATCTGGTGATACCGCTATGAAACCCTCGCCATCTCTCGAATTGGCAATCTGCACAATTTGAGAAGCAGATAGCCCTACAGCATCTTCATCATCACTTGCAATATCAGCAATCAAAACCATACGAGGTCGTTCTTGTCTCGCTGCTTTAGTGCTATACCCAACTGCCTTAATATAACGTTCATCCATATGCTCAAGACCGGCTAAGAGCGTATTATCAGATTGATCTAAGTAATCTTTAATTTCAACAATTGCAGGAACTGCATGAGATACATTTCCAAAAAATTCTAAGCATACAGTCCTTATATACTTAGGCATTTTATGAAGAATAAAAGTACCAGATGTGATAAGACCATCGCATCCTTCTTTTTGAACGCCTGGAAGACCA
>JBEEPP010000072.1:0-4398 GCA_041191045.1 Pseudomonadota bacterium | reverse complement strand
TCGTTAATAAAAGAGGTTAGCGTTAGAGTGAGTCGATCACCCTTAGCGGCAGCTTCTTTCGTTTCAATAAATTGCGCTCTTTGCTTAAGTAAAACATCAATTGTTTTATTAACATCTTTATCAGTAATTTGGGCTTCAGGGATTTCAACAGAGGCGGCTTTAAAATCAGCCAAAGTAACTTCAGGGAAAACTTCAAATGTTGCAGTATACTCGAAGTCATCGTGAACTTGATTAAGCGGTTTATGCTGAATATTTGGCATACCAGCAACACGTAGCTTATTCTCTTGAATAGCCTGACCAAAGGATGCTTCAATCGCCTCAGCAAATACTTCTTCTTTTACTTGAGGGCCGTATTGTTGTTCAATCATTTTTAATGGCGCTTTACCAGGTCTAAAACCAGGAACTTTTGCGGTTCGAGTTAAACGCTGAAAGCGACTAGACATCTCTTTTTGAAGAGGTTCAACCGGTACTTTAACCGTGATACGTCTTTCCAAGTTACTTAATGTTTCTACTGCTGTAGCCATACTTAAAATTCCCTAAAATTTGGATCGATGGTGCGAAAGGAGAGACTCGAACTCTCACGCCTTGCGGCGCTGGAACCTAAATCCAGTGCGTCTACCAATTCCGCCACTCTCGCAATGATTAAAAAAGTTATATATAACAAAAATTTAGCTCTATTTTATAACAACTTAGTCTTTATCGAAAAGGAATAATTCAATGAATCAATGAAATACAGTGATATTTTGATTTAAGATGTCGTAACTTCTTTGAAATTGTTTAAATCAGACTTTAAGACATAAATTGAAAATCAAAGCATCCAAATTACACTTTTTCAACTCGTTGTTTTTGGCTAGTTTTATAGTACTTTTTCTCACAAATTGTAGCTTTAAAACCTACGAAACTAAGCCTCTTATAGATGAAAAAATTATAGATAAGATTATTACGAAAGATCCAGAATCCCCTTCATTTAAGGATTTTCTTAAAAATCAAGGATTAAATGATGACCCCCTACCCATCAATGAATGGGACCTAAAAAAGCTTTTGCTATGTGCACTCTTTTTTAACCCCAAAATTGAAATAGCCAAAAAAGAATGGGATGTAGCCAAGATTCAAGAATTAATTGCCCCAATTAAAGCCCCATCTTCCATAGGCCTTGAAACTGGAAGACAACCTGCAGGTCCTTTCGAAGAGTCAAAAAACGCCATCGGTTTAAACATAACCTCATTATTTGAGACAGCCGACAAAGCTAAGATTCGAGAAGAAAAAGCAATAAATCAATCATTGGTTAAAAAATTGGAGCTTAGAAAGCTTGCATGGGATATTAAATCAGATCTTGCTCTAAATTATATTCGCTATCAGCAGCAACTTATAAATCTTCAAATTCTAAGAAATGAAGTTAAATTACAAAATGAAGTTTTAAATATGATTAAAAAAAGAAAGGCACAGGGCCTAACTTCTTCGATAGATAGTAATTTTAATCAAATTGAACTTAATAAAAATATTCAAAAATTAAATGAAGAGCAATATCAATTTAATGACACTAAGTCGAAATTAGCTGCAATTATTGGACTTTCAGCAGAAAAATTTAATACGTTGAGACTAGCAACAATTAATATAGACGAAGAAATAGAAAATTTTAATAAAATACTTGATGACGAAACAAAGCAAAAAGATATTATCAACCTTGGTTTATTTAATCGCATTGATTTAAGAATTGCTTTAGCAAAATATGCAGTTTCGGAATCACAATTAAAATTAAATATTGCAAATCAATATCCTGATATTAGATTTTCCCCGGGTTACATTTTTGATTACGGATTAGGTAGGTGGCTTCTTGGTATAACTTCTATCATACCCACGCTTGAAAAAAATAAATATTTGGTTGAGGAAGCAATAAATCTTAGAGATATTGAAGGTTTACAAATAGAAAAAATTCAAACTTCTATTGTGAATGATATAACAAAATTAAGAGATAATTATACCATCGCTAAGGAAATGGTTAGAAAGGATAGCAGTGATCTCTCCGCTGCAAATGAATTAGAAAGCTCAATCGAGAGCAAATTTAATCAAGGCGAAATAGACCGAATAGAATTAACTCAGCAGAAATTAATAACATTGCAGTACAAACGAAGGTTTTATACTAATAAAATTGCGCTGTTGAAAATAGGGTTTGATTTTGAGTCTCTTTTACAACAATCCCTTAACGACACCACTAACTAAATAATGAAAAATAAATTAAATGCACTTCTTGTAGTTCAGGTATTGTTAATCTTAATTCTATTATGGTTATTGACATACTTTGGGCGAGATGAATTTAATAATGCAAGATTAGCTAAAGATACATCAAGCATTTCTCAACCTCTGTTAAAGTCGGTTAATGGAATTAATTTTATTACACTCAGCCCTGAAATACAGTCAAATAGTGGGATCAAAACAGTAGCAGTTCAAAGGTCTATTTATAAGAAAAATCTCACAAATTATGCATCGGTTCTTAATATTGATTTGCTAATTGAACAAAAAAATAAATTTAATGAAATTAAAAATCAGATAAATATCCTAACAAATGAATTTGACAGAGATAAAAAGAATTACGAGAGATTTAAATTACTTAATGATGATAATAAAAACATTTCAGATAAAGCATTGCAAGAAGTGAAGGTCAATTTTGAAAATACAAAAATAAAACTTCTTGCCACTCAAGAGCTTGTAAGCGGTATCAAACAAAATATCAGGGCGCAATGGGGCGAAACAATTTTATCCATGATTGATCAGGGGATCAAAAAAGATTTATTTGAATTTCTACTTCAGGATAAAGCAAGGATTGTAAAAGTCACATTATCTGAAAATAGTGATAATGAACCTCCTAAAAATATTAGCTTGGCTCTGATTGATAATCCTAACGAAAAGTTTTTTGCAAATTATCTTGCGGAATCACCTACATTAGATAAATCAGTAAAAGGAAAAACTTATTTTTATATTGTTTATAGTAATAAATTAAGAATTGATTCCAAAGTAATTGCAACCTTAATCAATGTTAATTCATCTTCCGAGACAGAACGATATTTAGCAATTCCAAAAGAAGCCGTTCTTTGGAATGCCGGGCAAGCATGGGTTTATATAAAAACAGGTGAAAATAAATTTCTAAGAAAAGTCATTGAAACCGATAATGAGAGTTCCAATGGCTGGATTGTAAAAGATGAACAAATCAAAGAAAATGACTTAATTGTAATTAATGGTGCCCAGCTCTTACTCTCGGAAGAATTTAAGTATCAAATAAAAAATGAAAATGATGATTAAATCATTATGATGTCATCAATTGTCAAATTTTCAATAAGGTACACTGGGGTCATCATTGGCCTTGCAGTCATTGCAATCATATTTGGGCTTTATCAGATAACAAGGAGCCCCTTAAATGTCTTTCCTGAGTTCTCGCCAAATCAAGTCATCATTCAAACAGAATCTCCTGGCCTTCCATCTGATTTGGTTGAGTCACTTGTGACTCTCCCAATTGAAAAAAATTTAGGCGGAACAATAGGAATTGAAACAATTAGATCCCAATCTATACCAGGTCTATCTGTAATCACAATCGTTTTCAATGAACACACGGATATCTTTAGAAATCGACAAGTCATATCAGAAAGACTAGCTTCTATTGTAAGTGTTATGCCGCCAGGCATTATCCCAAAAATTACACCATTAACATCAGCCGCATCATCGGTATTAGGTATTGGCATAACATCCAAATCAAGATCTTTAACAGAACTAAGAACAGTAGCAGATCGACTTATTATTCCGCATCTTTTATCAATTCCAGGTGTTGCAGATGTAAATATTTTTGGTGGAAAAGTTAAACAATATCAAGTTGAAATTCAACCCGAAAAACTTATTCAATCGAATATATCAATTGAACAAATAATTTCTGCTGCCAGCAAATCATCTGGTGTTAGGGGCGCAGGCTTTATTGAAAATAATAATCAAAGAATAATTATTAATACAGAGGGTCAATCAAAATCACTTGAAGATATTGGAAAAACGGCTGTAATAAATAATAAAAACCAGATTATTTACTTAAAAGATTTGGGAGATATTAGGGAGGGGTCACTTCCAACGATCAGCGCTGCATCAATTAATGGTGATGAAGGTATCTATCTATCAGTTCAAGGTCAGCTCGGCTCCGATACATACAAACTCACACAGCTTGTTGAAGCTGCTGTAAAAGACATAAGACCGTCACTTCTCGAACAAGACATTAAAATTAATCCAGAATTATTTAGGCCTGCAAATTTTATTAATGCATCAATAAAAGGTGTTCGTTTCGATATATTAATAGGCTCTCTTCTTGTCATCATCATTTTATTTCTATTCTTATTTAATTTTAGAACTGCATTTATATCAGCA
>JBEEPP010000071.1:0-4524 GCA_041191045.1 Pseudomonadota bacterium | reverse complement strand
TTAAATCTTTTGATTACGGTACTTTTGCTGGTCTTTTTTATTTCAATGGGTTATACCATCATGAAAGGGTCTAAAGAGTCCATTCAAGAAGGTGTAGAGTCTGCCAATAGAGTGACACTACAGTTATTAGATACAGTCATCATAAGTTCTGCCCAAAATCCAGAATGGGGTTATACGCATGAGGTCTTAAAGAAATTTTTGGAAGAATTAGGTCATGTAAGAAGTAGCGATATTTATTTATATTCACTACAAGGCGAACTTCTTTATCAATCACCACCTTCTAAATATCGTGCAGATGATTTACCACCACCCAAATGGTTTTCAAATTCCTTGGCACCAAAAGAGCACATTGATACAAGAACAGTAAGATTTGGAAAGTTGATTATAAAAACAAATCCAATTGGTGCCATAAAAGAATCTTGGTCTAAAATGCGTTACTTTTTTTGGATCACTCTTACATTTTTTATTTTGTTAAATATTTTAGTATATTGGATGCTTGGATTTTGGTTACGACCTCTTGCGCCTATGGTAAATGCTATTAATAAAATGGGGGAAGGGGATTTTGAAGTAAGACTCCCAAATTTTAATTTACCTGAATTTGCAACAATAGCTTCAAACTTTAATCGCATGGGTGATTCTCTTCAGTCTAAAATTCGCGAAAACCAAAGGCTAGCATTAATTGCGCAACAAACTGCAGATGCAATTCTTATTCATGATCTTCAATCTAAAATATCTTTTTGGAATGCTTCTGCTGAAAAAATATTTGGATATTCTTCAAAAGAAATATTAGGAAAATCAGCCTACATACTCACATCTAAAGCCTATGAGAATGAATTAAGAAAAAACTTTCAATTAGTTCATAAAGGAAAAAATATTCTTAATTTAGAGTCTCAGAGAATTAAGAAAAATGGTGAAGCGGTTAATGTTGCTATATCATTCTCACCTCTGATTGATCCCATCACCAATGAAATTATTGGTGATATCTGTAGCATGAGAGATATAAGTGAAAAGAAAATTGCAGAGGAATCAAAATTAAAACTTGAAGAAAATAGAAAATTTACTCAATTAATTCAAAGTCATATTGAAGATGAAAGAAGAAGTTTGGCAAGAGAGCTTCATGATGAATTAGGGCAATATGTATCTGCCATTAAAATATTTGCATCTAACATATCAAATAAAGCTAAAAAAATATCACCCGAAATAGAGAAAAATGCAGATTCTGTGATTTCAGCAGCTAATCAAATATACGATGGCATGCATAGCATTATTAAACAGTTAAGACCAGGTGCACTTGATAACTTGGGTTTGGCTGAAACTCTTAAAGACACAGTAAACACCTGGCAAAAACAATATCAAGATTTAAAAATTTATTTGTCAATCAAGGGCGATCTTAATGGCTTCAATGAAACTTTAAATATAAATATTTATCGAATTATTCAAGAAGCAATGAATAATGTATTAAAGCATTCAAAAGCTAAAATAATTGAAATTAATTTAGTATTAAATAAAAAGGGTCTTTTGGAATTAAATTTTAGGGACGATGGTCAAGGCATGGATCTTAAAAAAGTAGATCAAACAAAAAATTTTGGTATTTTGGGTATGCAAGAGCGCATTCAATCTTTGAATGGTTCGTTTGAATTAATTTCTAAAAAGAATCAAGGCACACAGATTTTAATTTCTGTGCCCACTAAAAAAGGATGATAGATTGAGTCAAATTAAGATATTACTTGTCGACGATCATGCTGTAGTTCGCATGGGCTTTAAAATGCTGATCGAAGCTGAAGCAGATATTAAAGTTATAGGAGAGGCTGAAAGCGGCGAAGTTGCGGTTAAACTATTTCAAGAATTAAAACCTGACATTATTGTAATGGATATTACGATGCCAGGTATAGGAGGGCTTGAAGCCATCGATCGCATTATGGCGAAAGATAAAAATACCAAAATTCTTGTTTTATCTGCTCATGAAGATTCAGTGCACCCCAAGCGAGTCTTAAATGCGGGCGCGATGGGTTATTTAACAAAAAGAAGTGCAGCGGAAGAATTGATCAAAGCAATTAAATCTATTCATCAAGGAAAGCGTTATTTAGAGTCTAATATCGCTCAACAAATGGCTATTACACAATTATCGGGTGAAACGAATCCTGTTGAGATTCTCTCCGATCGAGAGTTTGAAGTCTTTATGGCATTAGCCAAGGGTAAAAGTACAAACGAAATTGCGGATACTTTATGTTTGAGTCCTAGAACTGTAGGCACTCATTTATATAATATTAAGCAAAAATTAAATGCAAATAATTCAGCAGAGATCGCTTTGATTGCTATTCGTTGTGGCCTAATTGATCCTTGATTTTAAACTAATGTTTGAAGCAATGGCGCCGCTTACAATAATGACGGTTGCCCCTATCAAGTCCTCTATTCTCATTGTTTCGTTAAAATAAAGAAGACTGATAACACCTGAAAAAACAATTGTCAGATATGACAATGCACCAATCACAAGAGTATTTCCAAGCCTGTATGCTCGTGTCATTGCAATTTGTGCAATGGTGGCTGAGAAGCCAAGCGGAATTAATATCCACATATCATTCCATGCCAAGTTTTGACAATCGTTAAAGCTTATCCATAATCCCGAACCAACTGTGGATACGAGCGTGAAATAAAAGACAGTTCGCCAATCGGGCTCATTAAGTCTGCTAAGCTGTATGACATGTATATAAGCTAATGCTGCACCAATACCTGATATCAGGCCTACTAAACCCGCAAACCAACTTTGCCATTCTCCGTGTGGATTAAGAATTAACAAAGCACCAATAAAACCAAAGATGGTACACATCAAAATAGATTTTTTTATTTTTTGGTGTGAGATAAAAGGTAAGAAAAACCCAAGAAATATAGGAGATGTATAGTTGAGCGTCATCGCAGAGCCTAAATTAAGATGTGCAATGGCATAAAAGAAAAAAGCCAAAGATAAAAACCCTACAACGCCGCGATCAATTTGTTTTCTTAGATGAGGTGTTTTTAATTCTTTTTGATTGATAACGATATAAGTAAAAAGAAATAATAGGCTTATGAATGATCGATAGAATACAAGCTCAACGCTTGAAAAATGGGTAGCACCAATCTTTACAAATGACCCCATGAGCGAAAAAAAGAAGGTCGCTATGATCATCCATAGCATACCTTTTTTTTGGTTTGTCATAGATAGGTAGACATTTCTGTTTGATACCACTGATGAAAATGTTTTAATCCATCTTCTAACGGTTCGTGATATGGACCCATATCTTCTTGTTTGTTTTTAAAGAGCAATCGTCTTCCTTCGTGCATTTTTTCACAAATGATTTTATCTTCTAGCGCTGTCTCGTTATAAGCCGCTTGTTGCGCAGCAATATAATCTTGATCAAAAAGAATCGTTTCTTCCGGATAATAAAATTCAATAATATTTCGACAACGATCTGCCTCATCGGGAATGAGATGAGAAACTACAATCACATTGGGATACCATTCGATCATAAAAAAAGGATATATAGTGAGCCAAATTGCACCAAATTCAGGTTTTGAATCCCCATTTTGCTCATTAATCTTTAATTTCCAAAGGTCATAAATGGGAGAGCTTGCTGAATGATTCTTCTCCCTGAAAGGTACTTTTTGAATAGATGAAAATGATTTAAATTCCCAAGTTAAATCGTCACAGTTCACTATATTGTTTAAGCCTGGATGAAAAGCCCAGACATGATAATCCTCAAGATAGACTTCAATAAATGTCTTCCAATTAAAATCATAATGGTCAATTTTGATGCTATGTAATTTGTAGGATTCGAAATTTAATAATTGATTTAATTGTTTAAACTCCATCGCATCTTTGATATTCAATGAGGTTTGCTTATGTGTTTTTTTGAAAATGAGCTCGTGGATTTCTTCTACCGGAAATGATTCCAAATTGAGACAAGGCGTTTCTTTAAAGTAGGGTGCGCCTTTCAATTCTCCATTAAGGCCATATGTCCAACGGTGAAGAGGGCAAACAATATGTGATGCTGAACCTTTATTTTCAAGCATTATCGCTTGTCTATGGCGACAAATATTACTTAATACATTTATTTTTCCGTGGTCATTTACAAGAATCGCTGATTGATTAAGCGCATCCAAAACTTGGTAATTACCGTGTTGAGGCACCATTAACCGATGCCCTAAATATTTTGGATATTTATCGAAAATTGCCTTTTTTTCTATTTCGAAAATATGAGGATCGATATAGCTATGAACAGGAAGCTGACTAAAAATCTTAGCTTGAGAATCAACCGATTTGAGTGTCAACATACGTGATTATTAACTATTGGGAAATGTTTTTTAAAATCTAGGGCAATTTTGCCTTAAATAGGTTTTTTTGCAAACTTAATTTACCTTTTAAGCCCGCTATCTTGCTTAAATCAGCTATTTGAGCTACTCTCAGTGTTAGAATATTTATGTATTTTTTTGGAGGAGTTTATAGATGAAAAATCCACTTGATTCAATCTTAGGAGCAATCATTTCAGG
>JBEEPP010000070.1:0-4537 GCA_041191045.1 Pseudomonadota bacterium | reverse complement strand
CTTTTTTTCTTTAGCTTTAGTTGTCGTTTTTGATTTTTTTATAGCTTTTTTAGTAGTTTTTGCTTTTTTAATATCCTTTTTTGTTGAGACTTTTGTAGCCTTTTTTGATTCAGCCTTTGCAGCCGCTTTTGCCACCAATGATGCTTCCAATTCTTTCACTTGATTTTCAAGAGCGTCAATACGCAATAATTTTGTGTTGGCTTCTTCTAACTCTAATTTAAGTTTTTGGATTTCAGCATCTTTAAAATAAGTCGCTTGATAACTTGCATAACCATAGATAAGTGAACTCAATGTAATTACGCCAGTAATGATATAGATAGCAAGAGTCTTTTTGTCTGCTTTCTTCTTTTCCGGGATATTAAAAGGCGCCTCTTCTTTTTGATCAAATTCCATTTTGTTTTCCTTATATTTTATTTAATTCGCATTATTCGAATACCATCAGCCTCTATTTTAGCTAAAAACGTTTTATTAAGTTCTTTATTAATTATTTTATGTTTTTTATTTAGTATCTCTATATTTGTATGATTAATTAAAAAACTCTCACCAATATCCATAATTTGATATGGATAATAACCTGATACCTCAAAATGCAGTGATTTTCTTCGTTCAATAAATTTGAAATGCCGAGTTCTTAATTGGAAAAATAATTCTCTTAAATTTTGAACCATTACGCAAAAAGTTTCCAAACAAGGGTTGTAATAAACGCTGCAATTGAGAGATAAACATATTTTTTAAAGCGCTTACCAAAATTATTTTTTTTAATCTCTTGAAAACTTGTGTCAGTTTCATCTAATTCATATTGAGTGATGACAGAGTTCACATCAATATTAAGGAAGCGACAATAGCGCTTGATGACCGCTTGTTTTAATTTATTGGAATGAAAAAAAGCACCTAGATTATTTTCAATCGCCTGGACTTGTTGCACAGATAAACATAGTTCCGTTGCAACATCATCAGCTTTAAGTTTTAATTCACGACGCGCTTTTGTAAGCAGTTGGCCGTTATATTCAAGGTTAGACATAAATAAAAAATGTAGAGAAGTGATAACATTTTAAATTATTTTACGTTTTAAGGATATACGCGATGTGGATATTACCGAATCATTTTCCTGGTTTTTTTAGGGCCACCTTTCGCAAAAAAGTCCCACATAGGTGCCGGAAGAAGCCTCATGATAGACCCCACAATGTTCATTTGCCAAGGAATAATGACAAAGCCTTTTTTATTTTGAATGGCTTTTATAAAACGAGATACCGCAACATCGACATCTAAAATAAAAGGCATGGCATAGCGATTATGTTTGGTCATAGGCGTGCGAATAAAACCTGGCGCAATAGTTGTGACATGAATGCTAAAAGGCTCCATTTCAATACGAAGACTCTCTAAATAATTAATAAGCGCTGCTTTTGAAGCACTATAAGCTCCAGATCCAGGTAAACCTCTAATGCCAGCCACGCTTGCAATACCTACTAATTGACCTTTTTTTTGTTTTTTAAAAACTTCAATAAATGGAAGAAAAGTATGCATCACCCCAAATAAATTAATTTCGATGACACGTTTAAATATATAAAGATCTTCTTTTTCACCCGCAAGTGTTCCGGTACTCACTCCTGCATTGGCAATCACAATATCGGGAGCCCCGTATTTTTTGATGAAATGATTAGCAGCTTTTTGAAGATCTTTTTGATCTGTGACATCTATTTCATAGATCTCGCAGGGTGTTTTAATTTTTGATTTTATTTTTTGAAGAAGTTCTAGGCGTCGCCCCACTAAGCCTAGGGTAGCACCTTGATTTGCATATTGACGAGCTAGTGAATCACCGATGCCACTTGTGGCACCGGTGATAAATACTTTTAAAGATTTATTTTTTATTGCGATCTTTTCTGACATTGTTGATGATGAAGTCAGCAATTTGAAGCGCTTCATTATTGCCACCCGCCATCGTGCTTGAAGTAATGTATTTACCATCAATCATAAGTGTAGGAACACCCGTTGCACCTGATGCTCTAAAAACCTGTGCAGCCTTGTTTAGAGAAGCATTCATAGAAAATGAATTAAAAGCATCCTCTACTTTTTTACGATCAAGGCCTCCTTTTAATGTTACCCATTGTAGAATCGCTTTTTCGTCAGCTGGGTTAAGGGTGCGTTCTTTATGAACCGCATCAAATATAGCTGTATGTAGTTTCTCAGCTACACCTAGAGTTTCCATTGCATAAAAAGCTCTGGCCATCGGTGCCCAATCTGGACGTGGAATAGCTGGCATACGTTTAAAGTAAACATCCTTAGGTAATTTTTTTACCCACTCACTCAGCATAGGATCCATTTGGTAGCAGTGAATACAGCCATACCAAAAGAGCTCTATGACTTCGATTTTATCTTTGTTATCTGTGGGAACAGTTTGTACTGTTTTATCGAAATTAACACCAGCTTCAGGGGCTGCCGCAAAAGAAATGGATGTAAAAAGCATTAAAAAAATGAATAAGATTTTTTTCATTGGAGATATCCTTAATTATTCGAGTTTGTATTATTAAGTGTTGCTTTGACTAAGATCGGTTTAAAGCCATTTTTTATGAGGTCATTTTTTGTTTTCATAATCTGTGCGTCGTCAGTCATAGGACCTACCCTTACTTTATGCACTATTTCATTATTTTGAGATGGTGCTGTTAGTACGACCGCTTCAAATCCTAAAAGTGCCAATTTTGCTTTGGTGTTATCGGCATCTTTATCTGTTGTAAATGAGCCTACTTGATAAAAGTACACTTCTTTTTGTGGAATATTCGCTGGATTTTTTAAAGCCTGTGTTGTTTCACGGTCTGCGATATCTTTATCACCATTTGGTAAAATATTATAGAAATCAAATTTAGTTGGCTGGTCTTGAATAGCGTCATTTGAAGCGTCTCCCTCAGGTTTTGCCCCCTGGATTTCTATACAAGCACCGTTCGTGTCCTTACTTATAAAAGGACTTTTGCCGTTAGTAATAAAAACAGTGATAGCAATCGATAAGCCAATGCCCATTAAAATGCCCATAAAAAGGCCATTCACAAAAGAACTACCTGATTTACCCTTTTCCATATTCACCTTTTAAGCTACATTTTTTCCGGAGCGTTGACGCCAAGAAGATCTAGACCGTTTTTTAATACCACCTGTGTTGCACGAATTAAACTTAAGCGTGCTAGTTTTTCATCTTCATTTTCAACCAAAAACTTAGTGTCATTATAATAGCTATGAAGATCTGCCGCACAGTCTTTTAAATAGTTAGCTATCGTATGTGGTGCTAATTCAACACCTGCATGTAAAACTATTTCCGGAAATTCGCTTAAGCGTTTTATGAGCATTAATTCCTGTGAAGATTTAAGATTGTCTACATTCACTTTAATGAGTTGATCGATATCTCCGCCCCATTGTTTTAAAACGCCTGCAATACGCGCATGTGCATATTGAATGTAATACACAGGGTTATCGGAATTTTGCGTTTTAGCTAAGTCAATATCAAAAACAAGTTGTGAGTCAGGTTTGCGTGCCACCAAGAAATAGCGCGTAGCATCACAACCTACCTCATCAATCAAATCTCGAAGCGTTACATAACTACCAGCACGTTTCGAAAGCTTCACTTCTTCGCCGCCCTTCATCACGGTAATCATTTGATGAAGCACATATTCAGGATAGGTTTCAGGAATGCCAAGCTTTAATGATTGAAGTCCTGCTCTTACCCGCGTAATGGTGCTGTGATGGTCCGAACCTTGTTCGTTAATGACACGTTTAAAGCCCCGCTCCCATTTATTGAGGTGATAAGCTACGTCAGGAATGAAGTAGGTATAACTACCATCTGATTTTTTCATGACACGATTTTTGTCATCACCAAATGCTGTGGTTTTTAACCAGAGCGCATTGTCTTCTTCATAGGTAAAACCATTTTTAATCAGAGACGCTACAACCTTTTCAATCTGGCCATTTTGGTAGAAAGAAGACTCAAGTGTGAAGACATCAAATTTAATTTGGAATGCATTTAAATCCTGATCTTGTTCATGTCTTAAATACGCAACGCTGAATTGTCGAATGGACTCAAAGTCATCGATATTGCCGGATGCATTAATCGTTTTACCTTCACATTCAATGCTCTCCTTGTTTAGAAAACTATTTGCTATCTCTACAATATATTCACCACGATAGCCATCTTCAGGAAATACAGGATCTGATGGGTCTATATTGTGGCATCTCGCATGGACTGATTTTGTAAGGTTGTCAATTTGTGCACCGGCATCGTTGTAATAAAATTCACGCGTCACATCCCAACCATTAAATTTTAGAAGTCTCGCTAAGGAATCACCAATGGCAGCTCCTCGACCATGACCGACATGAAGAGGTCCCGTGGGATTCGCGGATACAAACTCAATTTGGATTTTTTGAGGCTTACCCTTTTCATCATGACCTGAAGTATTTTGTCCGTAAGCCTCAGGATTTTTTAAAATCTCATGGATAATGAAGGTGCGACCTCTTTCATTGAAATAGAAATTAATAAAACCCGCACCTGCAATTTCAA
>JBEEPP010000069.1:0-4588 GCA_041191045.1 Pseudomonadota bacterium | reverse complement strand
TTTCCTCAGTAAACCCAAAAGGGTTGTGATCTAAAATAGAAAACTTAGTGGTGCGTGTGGTGTGACTACACACTTTATTATCTTCTTTATTATCTACTTTATTATATGGGTGACAAAAATGTCCCTCCTCTGGTGACATAGATGTCCCCTCATGGTGACATGGATGTCCCTCCGGTATAATTTTTGTACTATTTATGTGGATAACATTACCATCCGAATCAGTATAAAGATCATCATTATCATCATTTGTTTCAATTTCGGTTTCTACTATCTTAGTGACTTGAATTAATCTTTTCCCTTTTTTGTTTCGATATCTTTTGATGTACCCTTTGTCCTCTAAAGAGTTCAAAACTCGTTTTATATGTCTAACAGTATATTCACCGTCTGGTGTTGTAATCATGTCTGCTAAATATGCGTCAGACATTTTGATTGGCATGCCAGAAAAATAGAAAGAATAAAAAACAGAAAAAATTAATTTTTCTAGTAGATTCAAATTCTTATCTTTTAAAACAAAATATTGTACGTTGATATAGGCGGGATGATTAAAATTTTTGTTGCTATTTTGACCATGCATTGGTAAAATCCTTTTGTTATTGATGTCCAACTTTGTTGTTTTATAGCACGCCCGATTGCAGTCGGGCAATGCAGGGATGATTCTAAATTAAATCTTTTTCATGTAAGTCTCTAGCGATGCTTGCAATTTCAATTGCTACTAACTGTAGTGTTTTTTCATACATCTTATCGTCTTGATGACAATAAACGCTCATAAAATCCTTTATTTGTTGATAAATTAAAGGATTAAGTATGTACTTTACTTTTTGTTCCATGTCCTCGATCTCCTTAAGCGTTATTATTTCCATCATTCAGCCTCAACAATATTCGTATTAATCAAACTTTCTGCTATCTGGTCTTGTAAATAAGTACCTTTCACATCGATTGTGATTTTATCTGTATGAATGATTTTATGTAAGAGATAGCAAGTAGACGCTGCAGTGAAAAGTGATAAGCTTAGTATTAAAACAACTAAGCAAATTTTGATTGTATCATTAAGACTCATCAAGTAATTCCTGTATTATTATTGTTATAATATCTTGAGTAAATTGTTTTGATATTTCATCAATTTTATAACTGCATACGCCAGCATTGAGAAGATTGGCTTTTATGCAGTTATTTAACTTTGATTCAAACTCCGTTTTTTTGTTATCCATAATCATCCTTAATCTGGCATAGGCTTGTCGTAAACAGGGTCGTGTCTAAAATCAGCTTTCAATGCACCGCCCGTAATTTCTTCAATTTTCATTTGATGGCGCATCGGTATACCGCCTTTACGTCTCCAGTCTCTCAAAGTTGTAATACTATAGCCAGTGGCTTTTTGCACATCATTCCAAACTTTGTACCAGTGTACCCAAACATCTTCTAATGTCATATGTAATTTCCTTTGTTAAATTAAAAGTTTATGATATCATTTCTGTGACAAAAAACAAAGGAGCAAATAACAAATGATTGTAGATATTTCAAACGATGAGTATCATGCAAGTGAAGGATATTCAAAAAGTGCATTAGTGCTTTTTAAACAAAGTCCGATAAAATTCTATCATGAGTATATACTTAAACAAAAAGAACAAAAACAAAGCGATGATATGTTGCTTGGCACGCTTGTACATTCGCTTGTATTAGAGCCAGAAACAATTAAAAAAAACTACCATGTTTATGAGCATATAAGTAGAACTAAAAATGATGGCAAAGCACAAGCAAAAGAGCTCGAACAACTCGAAAAGCAAGGCATTACTTTAGTTAAAAAAAGTGTGTTTGATGAAGCGGAAGTTATGGCTAATATGGTGTTAAATAATAGCATTGCAAAAAGCATTATCGAACAAAGTGCAAAAGAAAAATCTTTGTATTGGGTTGATGAATTGACAGGACTTACTTTTAAAAGTAGACCTGACTTACTTGGTAATAAAATAACTGGTGATTTAAAAACCTGCAAAGATATTACTAATTATGGCTTTAGTAAATCTTGCCTTGATTGGGGTTATTTTTTGCAAGCAGGTATGGCAAAACTAGCCATGCAAGCCAATGATTTAGACTTTGAGCGTTTTGTTTTCATCTGTATTAGCAAAACAGAGCCGTACGAAGTAGTTAATTTTGTTCTTGATGAGCAGGCAATTGAATACGGTATTAATCAATTCAAATGGTGGTCAATGAAACTAGCGGAAGAGTTAGAAAAGAATGACTGGTTGCGACCAAGAGTAGAAACATTATCAGTACCTAAATGGGTGGAGTGGAACTAATGAATGAAGTTGAATTAAAGATTATGTCTGACAAAGAAATCATGGAAAGACAATCAAAACTAATTGAAGACCAAAGAAGACTGTTTAAGGCAACAGTAGAAAACTTCAAGAATGACGTTGTTTATTTAAAAGGTTGCGTACGTGTGTTAATCGAAATGTGTGACGATACAGACCCTATCGTAAACGGTTTGCCACATGTCATAAACCACATATCAGAAATGGAATCTATGTTAAATGAGTTTGAAAACAGGATGAAAGACCATGAATGAAATTAAAACATACTCACCTGAATACACCAATGGCGAATTTGGCCTAGGATTTGAAAATGGCTCTACTGTACAACAACAACGAAATGATTTACACGGAACCAGCGAAGCGAGAGCAGTCGCTGAGGTTCAAGCCCAGTATGTCATCGCTAAAAAGTTTCCACGAAACCAGAATGAAGCATACAGGCAAATCATTGAATCATGCAAACGTTATTCACTTGCGGAACAAGCTATGTACGCTTACCAAAAAGGAGGGCAGGATGTAACTGGGCCTTCAATCAGACTCGCTGAGGCTATGGCAAGCGCTTGGGGTAATCTTGATTGCGGAGTCCGTGAAATCAGTCAAGCAAATGGCGTTAGTGTTGCTGAGGCCTACGCAATTGATTTACAAACTAACACACGCATAACAAAAGTATTTCATGTGCCCCATGTAAGACATACAAAAAAGGAAAGAAAGAACCTTACAGACTCAAGGGACATTTACGAACTAGTAGCTAATCAGGGCTCAAGACGTTTAAGAGCATGTATTCTTGCTATCATTCCCGGTGATGTCATTGAGGCAGCCGTAGAGCAATGCAAACGCACACTCGTAAGTAGTGAAATCCCAATGTCTGAGCAAATTAAGCGTTTGGTTATGGCGTTTGATGAAATTGGTGTGAAGGTAGAGCACTTGGAGGTAAGATTAGGTCATAACCTAGACGCTACAATACCCCAAGAGCTTGTAACACTGAGAAGTATTTACAAGTCGATTAAAGATGGCATGGCGGGACGTGAAGACTTCTTCGATGCGTTTAAGAAAACAGAGAAGAAACCATCCGAGCAAGCAAAGGAAGAACTTGAGGAATTACTCAAATGATAAAAACAAAGTTTACATATGAGCACGACTTGTTTTTAACCGAAGCGCTTGTGAAAAACCTAAAATCTATACAAGAGTATGTAGAAAAGTATGATGCCAACGTTGATAAAAATATAGCTGCCATGGAGGTGGCAGTTAATCTATCGATTGCTCTCATGCTCAATGTGACATCACATAGTGTACAGCCAGAGGGTTATCAAGAGGTATTAAGTGAAGTACTAGATGAAATCGAAGATAAGTTCAATAAACTGTTAAATAAAGAACTAAAAAATACAATGTACAATTAACAAATAATAAAACAACATTTAACAAAACATAATAAAAAACGCAGTTATTGACTAAGTTTTAATTTTACAGGAATTTTAAAATGAAATTTATAACAATGTTATGCCCAGTTCATAAAGAAAATACACCATCATTTATGTATAACAAAAAAAATGGTGATTTTTATTGTTTTGGATGTGGTTTTAAAGGCAATTTATTTGAATTGCATCAAAAAATGGCATTGTCTCAAGAGATTATTGATTATCTATATTTACATATAGACGAATGGACTACAAACAAAGGACACGCCGAGATTGTCAAGGAATGCATGAAATATAATCCTATGCTTTGTGATGTCTGCTGGATACCTGCTTTATTAGATCGTGGTAAGCGCGTGCAGTGTCAAAATTGTGGAAAAGAGGAAGAGGAATTTACTTGCAGTGATGAAGATAGAAATAATTTTAGAAGATATGTTGAAAGACATTATGCTAATTATTTAAGACCATTTGATAAACATAATAAAAAACCCAGTTAAAAGCTGGGTTCGTTTAAATAGCATTTTAATCTAGCGTATACATAAATTCATCGATAAGAAAATCTCTAACTGCTTCTCTGTCGAACGTGTCACCAACGAAATCTATTTTATTTAATGAGCACTTGCCGAGCCTAATGTAAGTCGCAAACTCAACGTCTTTGCGTGTCAAGTCAGCCATTGGGTACAATCCATTCTCTGGATTGTAGAATTCCCAAACGTAGTTAATAAAGTCATTGAATTTTGCTCTTGTCATTCTCTTTCCTCCCATGCGTTAACCAACTAAATATTTATTTTGCTTTTGCATATTATGTAAAGCTTGCGTACTGTAAGCATAAGCCAACATGCAGCCAGTGATGCCAACCACCACAAGTAAAGC
>JBEEPP010000068.1:0-4591 GCA_041191045.1 Pseudomonadota bacterium | reverse complement strand
GTTGGTATAGAGATCATGAAATGATCATTTGGCTTAGTTCGGGCATGAGTCTGGCAAAAATTATTAAGCCTATTTCTTCTTTTGCGCTGCCAGCCGTATTTATGGTGGCCTTTCTCTCCCTTTTTTTAAATCCTTGGGCTGTGAGAACAGCTGATCAATATAAAAGTCAATTAAAAAGTCGTGATGAAATGGCTAGTATCAACCCAGGGACATTTAAAGAATCAAAAAGTTCTGACCGGATATTTTATGTTGAGAGTTTTGATGAGTTGGGAAGTGCTGTAAAAAATATATTTGTTCAGACAAAACAACATAACAAACTTGGCGTTGTTGTTGCTAACAATGCTCACCGAGAAATTTCAAGCAAAGGTGATAACTACATCATTTTACAGAAAGGTCGAAGATATGAGGGCGTTCCTAATACAAAAGAGTTCTCTACGACTGAGTTTGATCAGTATGGTATTTTAACAGCACAACAATCAGTTGAACCATACACAGAAAGTATTGACAGTAAAAAAATTTCCGAAGTAATTAAATCTAACTCGTTTGAGGATCGCCTAGAATTGCAATGGAGAATTGCCTCTCCCATCGCATGCATTCTATTAGTTTTTTTAGCTATTCCTCTAAGTTTTACAAATCCTCGAGCAGGACGATCTTTAAATATCATTTTTGCTGTACTTATTTTTATAATCTACAACAATCTTTTAGCCGTTATGAACACATTAATTACTTTAAAAAAAGTTAATATTGTTATTGGCTTCTGGCCAATTCACTTAATCTTTCTACTTGCAGCCATTTATTTAACATATAGGCGATCAATGAATCAGCCATTATTCAGTTTTAGGAAAGTGTCTTAAATACAAGGTGAAAATTTTAAATCGCTACCTTAATCTAGAATTAGCTATACCTATTTTTTGGGTCATGATCGGCATTATAGGCATATTAAGTTTTTTCGACTTCATTCAGGAAATTAATGATTTAGGGAAAGGCACATATAATATGCTTACCATTTTTAGTTATGTTGCCCTTAGTATTCCTGGACATGTTTATGAAATCGTTCCCATAGCTGTACTTATTGGATCGATGTATACCATGGGGCAGCTTTCTGAAAACTCTGAATTGACTGTCATTCGATCTAGCGGATTTTCAATAAAACATATTGCATATACTTTATCTATTACAGGAGTGTTTTTTACATTATTTACATTTGCTGTAGGAGATCTTGTAACACCAATAACAGAAAAAAAAGCGCAGCAAATAAAAATTACTTCTAAAGACGCAATTGTTACTCAAGAATTTAAATCTGGTCTATGGATAAAAGATAATAATAATTTTATTAATATAGAACATGTTTTACCTGACTCAAGCCTATCTGAAATTCACATATATGAATTTGATAAAACCTTTCGTTTAAGAACAATTACAAATGCCAAAAAAGGAAGTTTTAAAAACTCGGAATGGAAGCTTGATGATATTAATCAAACAATCTTTGATAAAGATAAGGTTTCAACAAATTCACTTAAAAGCGCAATTTGGAAATCACTTATCAAACCTGAAATGATGAATGTACTTCTTGTTTCACCAGAAAAAATGTCATCAATCAACCTTATAAATTTTATTAAATACCTGAAAAATAATAAGCAAAAAGTTACAAGGTATGAAGTGGCTTTATGGGGAAAATTAATTTATCCCCTGGCTTCTATTGTAATGGTTTTATTTGCCATTCCATTTGGATTTTTTCAAGAGCGTTCAGGTGGTAAAAATTTAAAAATTTTCTTAGGTATTTTAATAGGTATCTTTTATCAAATCATGAATTCATCTTTTAGATATATTGGGCTTCTAAATGACTGGCAGCCTCTAGCTTGTGCGATTATACCTACACTTATTTTCTTCTCTGTTGGGATGGTGATGATTTATAAAATCGAACATCAATAAAATGAGAATTCAAAATTTGATCATGAAGATATAAATTTTTTTTATTGATAAGTGCCCATAAAAAACTTATACCTCCCATGAGGGAGCCTAAGGTTGCGTATATATAGCGTCTCCATGCTAACTTTCTTGTTAAAGGTCCGTGAGGGGATATAATTTTTAATTTCCACACCATCATTGCTAGAGTCTGGCCTGATTTTGTCCAACAATAAGTAAAATAAACTCCAGCGATAAACCATAAATAAATTTGAAATATTAATTTTTGATATGATCCAAAAAATGTGTCAAAAAAAAATATAAAAATAAATCCTGCGATCATCCATATTGGTACAAGAGCAAATAATTCATATAGTAAAGAACCATAAACTCTCTTGAGTGGGGGATTTTTTGTATTCACAAATAAAAACTATATCAACGAAGTGCAAAATAAAGGTATAAGG
Organism: Pseudomonadota bacterium; assembly: GCA_041191045.1. Taxonomy (GTDB): domain Bacteria; phylum Pseudomonadota; class Gammaproteobacteria; order Burkholderiales; family Methylophilaceae; genus Methylopumilus. Next base: position 2,222 of record JBEEPP010000068.1, on the reverse strand, counting down.
AATAAAAAATTCCATTTACGCCCAGATGCCATACTTTTATATTTGATTTCTGGATAAGAGCTCTAATCCATAAGGATGACATTAGTGTTATAAGAATACATAAATACACTTCTTTTCTAGGCTCCCACGGTGTTAAGAGGATGCCTATTGCAGGTAAGAGTGTTCCTTGAAATACCATGGCACCAGTTATATTTCCAAAAGCGAGGGTATCTTTACCTTTTCGTATCCAAAAAATACTATTCACTTTTTCAGGAAGTTCAGTTGCTATCGGAATAATTAACATAGATAAAATAAGAGCAGAAATTCCTAAAATAGATGAAGCTTCTTCAATTCCATGAATAAAACCCTTGGCTCCGAATATCAACAATGCCAAGCCAACAAATAGCTGTATAACAATCACTAGAAAATTATTTGGGCATCCAATTCTTTCCATAAACATTGGACTTGATGCTTCCGTAGCGTGGCCCTCGTTCACAAGTTTTTTTGACGCTCTTATTGTCATTAAAATATAAATGAAATAAGAAAAAACCATTAAAAAGGCTATCAGCCCCCTAGTGAGCTCAGATGTATGAGGAATAAATAAAGCTATTCCAGCAAAGACAAATGAGATTATAAAAAAATTTAGATCTCTAATTAATCCAGTTTTTTCAGGCTTTAAATGTCCTTCAAATCCTCGATGCCCAATTACAGATGCAGCCATAATAAACATTGTTAGGGTAGAGAGCATGAGCGGAGCGCCTAAAATTGCGCCTACTCCAACTTGATGATTAGTTTCGATATCTCCATGTGACGACAAAAGCGCTAATAGTGGGACCAATGTCTCAGGAAGCGCAGTTCCTATCGCTGCAAAAACTGAACCTGTCACACCTTCAGAAATTTTTAATTTCTCACCCAAATGCTCAAGCGCATTGGTAAATATCTCAGCTGAGACTAGAATAACTAATAACATGAAAGATAACTTTAAGAAGATCATTTCAATCCTTTAATTTTAATACTTCAATAGATTAACGATGCTTGAACCTATAATAATAAATGATGCTGGATTTGCAAATAAAGCAAAGATTATATTATCGCCCAATTTTGATAGTCGGCCGAATAAGTTCGATGTGAGTTTAATTGTAATTCATAATATTAGTCTTCCGCCTGGAATTTACGGTGGGAATAATATTTTTGATTTGTTTACAAATAAACTTAACCCTGATGATCATGAATACTTTAGATCTATTGCTAATCTAAAAGTATCCTCTCACTTTTTGATTAGGCGTGATGGTTCGCTTTTTCAGTTTGTGTCTTGTCTAGACCGAGCTTGGCATGCTGGTGAATCTAGCTGGAATCAAATTAATAATTGTAATGATTTTTCAATTGGTATTGAGCTAGAAGGAAGCGATTATGATGCCTTTGAAGCAAAACAATATGACTCTCTTAACGAATTAATCAAATCCTTAATCAAAGAATATCCTATTAAAGACATTAAAGGACATTCTGACATTGCACCATCTAGAAAAACGGATCCAGGCCCTTATTTTGAATGGAGTAAAATAAAAACCTACTTTAATCAATTGCCATATAAAGATTAATTCTTACGTACTAATTTCTGCACGATTAAACTTACGACGATATCCCCCTCTACATTTACTGCGGTTCTAAATGTGTCAAGCAAACGATCGATCGGCAATAAAATAGCAAGCGCTTCCAAAGGAAGTCCAACAGATTGTAATACCATAGCCATGGTTACCATTCCAGCGCTTGGTATACCCGGTGCGCCAATCGCACCTATCATTGCTGTAAAGAAAACGATAATTTGCTGCCCTATACCTAAGTCAATACCAGAGAGATTTGCAATAAATAAAGCGGCAGAAGCCTCATAAAGGGCTGTGCCATCCATATTCATAGTTGCTCCTATGGGTATAACAAATCCAGCAATATCAGATTTAACTTTTAAATTTTTTTCAACAGCCCTTAATGTAACTGGAATTGTCGCGCTGCTAGAGCTAGTTGCAAAGGCGGTCATAATTGCCTCTCGGGCACCTTGCCATAATACAAATAAATTTATTTTTGTAAAAAAATAAAGTAGCAAAGGCAAAATGACTATTCCATGAAAAAGCGTCATGCCAATAATTACCATTATAAATTTTGATAGCGTAATAAATAAATCGGGCGATTGTTGAGAGACTAATTTAATAATAAGAGCCGAAACGCCATAAGGAGAAAATTTTACAATC
>JBEEPP010000067.1:0-4597 GCA_041191045.1 Pseudomonadota bacterium | reverse complement strand
ACCGGAGATCACTTAGCTACGGCCAGAACAATCGCCGATCAAGCAGGTATAGCTCAGGGCGGCCAACTCTCCGGCACAGAACTCAATCAACTCAGTTCTTCCGATTTACTTGGTATTTGTAAAAAAACATCTATTTATTACCGAATCTCACCTGAACAAAAATTGAGAATTATTCAAGCGTATCAAGCAGCCGGCGAAGTGGTGGCAATGATTGGTGATGGGGTCAATGATGCACCTGCTTTAAAAGCCGCCCATATTGGTATTGCGATGGGTCTCAAAGGAACTGATGTGGCTAAGGAGGCCGCAAGCATGGTTCTTTTAGATGATCGACTCTCTTCCTTATTCAAAGCCATCACTCAAGGGCGTCTGATTTATGAAAATCTAAGAAAAGCTGGATCTTATGTCACCGCTATCCATATACCGATTGCAGGCGCCGTACTGATGTCTACCCTCACCGGACAAAATACACTTTTAGAACCCGTTCACATCCTCTTTCTACAAATGATCATTGATCCAGCTTGCGCTTTTGTTTATGAAACAGAAACGGCCGAAAAAGATTTAATGCATCGAGAGCCAAGAAATATCAATGAGGCATTTATGAGTGCTTCTTTTTTAACACTTTCTATTTTTCAAGGCATCGGCTTATGGTTCGCAATCATCATCGTATTCGGTATTCATTTATATCGACCTGATTTAATGAATAGCTCTGAAGTTACTGGGATCATATTTATAAGCCTGGCGCTTGGCAGCATGGCCCTAATGATTAGCAAAAGATCTAATCAACAATCCTTGTGGCAAATTTTGAAAAATCCTTCAAAAGCTCAAACATGGCTATTAGTCTGTATGAGCTTAAGCTTGATTTTGATTATTCAGTTTGATTTTTTACGTGAAGAATTTAAATTTAGTTTGCTCAATACACACCAGGCGATCCTCATTGCTTTAGTCAGCATCGCTACTCTTGGGTGGTTTGAATGGGTGAAGTATCTTTATCGGAAAAGAATAGGCTAGTGATGCGATTGACATGCAAGCACCCGTTTTATTTTTCCAGATTTTTCTTGCAATAAGGGGGCACACTCAACTTCGACTTGAACCTCTTTTATCTTTTGCTGAGCAAGATAGCTTCGTAACAGTTGTTCTACTTGCTGTTTATATAAGTCATCAGCCTGAGCATCGGCGACACGAAGGCAACAATGTTGTTGATTTTTTTGTATCACTTGATATTGTGTCAACCCCAATTGCTCTTCTAAAAAAGTAGTCATCGCCATGGGTGATAAACCAACTAGGTGATCTTCCTGACCATTGAAATACAAGACATCATCTTGACGACCCAAAACGCGTACCCTGGGTAACTGACAACCACAACTGCAGACCTCATGGATCAACTGAATTTGGTCGCCTAATTCATAACGGATCAAAGGTTGTGCATAATTCGCCAGGTTACTTAATAAACAGCTTGCCGATTGACTACCATCCTCAATGACGCGACCTTCACGATCAATCGGCTCAAGTATCAGCCAATCGGTATTCAAATGTAATTCTTGCGCATCACACTCCCAAGCCATGGGCAAAAACTCAGAAGCCCCATAACTATTTCTGACCACGCAATGAAAGGATTTCTCAATAAAAACTCGTTCAGCAGGGGTTAATGTCTCACCTCCAAAATGGATGATCTTTGGCTGTATATCCAAATGACGACTCAGTTCTTTAGCCAATACAACACCAAAACTAGGATATGTAGCTAGGATTGTTGGTTGAAATTGATTGAGTGCCTCCACAATCTCGTCAATAGGCTCCAATATAGAGAAGACCTGCATGAGAGATTGGGTCAATGGGTTAGCGCGCCGCCACCGTTCAAATGAGATCACACCGGCGTAATGTCCATTGAGAACACCCAGATAGGCCACCCTCTCACCCAAAAAAAGGGGGTTAAGGCATTTATAAACGGCTTCTAATCCACTACAGCGCTGTATTTCTAAATCATCGTAAATAGCCATACAGTTCTGGTCGATCACAAAAATACCAGGCTGCCCAGAACTGCCAGAGCTTTGCCAAACCTCATATTGCCCGTGACGAAAGTCGTCAGAGTAATGTTTGGTTTGCAAATATTGATTAATTTCATACCGACTGAGTGTTGTATCACTCAAAAATGCCTTGAAATCTCTCATCAACATCGTCTTGGTGACTACCGGCAAAGACTCTAAATTGCAATCACGTGGATCAAGATTTAGATAATGCCTACGGTAAAAACTCGTATGTAAGCGAGCATAGTGATAAAGCCGAGATAGTCGTAAGTTCTGTATTTCTGAGAGATTTTTCGCATCCAGCAACATACCACCGAGGACCGGATAAGCAAAGCATGCCTGACGAAAAAAATCCAGGCTCATCAGAATACTTAGACTTCCGAATCAGAAGAGGACTGCACCTGCCCCATCCGCGATAAAAGATTCAAAGCAAGAATTAATAAAACACTCAGCACAATCGGCTTATTCTTAAAGAACTCTAAAGATAAGCTTGGCATGACTGTCTGCATGTGATCGGCACGCCGACGATTAATCCCTAGGATACCCATACCATCTTGCAATAAACGAACTAAGGAAAACCATGGTTTGAGAAGCACCAAGAAAGAAAGTAGGAAGAGACTTAGAAAAACCATGGAAAAAAATTCAGCATCAAATGCGGGTAAGGCAAAAATTAATAGCAATAAAGCACAAATAAAATTGGCTAAAGCTAAAGCAAATAAGGCAATCAATGCGTGAAATAGGTATAAATGCATGATTAGCGACGTCTTTCCATCACCATACCAATCAAAGCCCCTAATACGGTTGCAACACCGATCGCTACCCATGGTTTTTCATGCACGAATAAATCAGTCTTTTGACTAATTTCTTTCACTTGATCTACTGCCATGGTCTCCATACGACCGAGTTGATCAATAGCGCGATTGAGCATCGACATACCACGCTCATGTAACTGCTTGGCTTCATCACTACCCAAAGCACCTGCATCACTCATCAGCGCTTTCGCATCCACAATTAAGCGCTGAATATCTTTCTGAATCTGTTCTGTTGTATTCATGACGATCTCCTTTGTTAGTGGGATGAGTTTATGAAGATCTTCTATACCTTTGTCGTCAATGGGTGTGGAATTATTTAATAGAAGGCTAAAAGATTACCCACCAGAATAGGAATTGAGAGGAGCCCTTAATGACATATTGCCAAACGGAGGACTGGACTATGTTAATGAGGAAAATTCACTTTGTTTTAATCGATCAATATAAAGCTTTGATTTTTAGAAATATCAAAAATAATGACCAAATACGCTTTCGGGTCATTTGGTCGGATAGTGAATTAGCACCCATTCCTAGGGGATATAAAAAGTATCATGACTATGATGATGGCTTTGATCAAGAGGTAGTGACAGAAGCCTTACAAGAAAAACTACTACTGCGTTTATATGATTACCTCAATCAACTAATTACTAATGAAGAATGCGACAAGATCGTGATTCTGATTTCAATGCATGCCGCGAGTTGTTTTCGCCAGACGGTACCCAATACCATCGCGGATAAGATTGTTTTACAAATCAGCAAGGATTACTCTGATTTTTCTTTACGCGATATTGAAAAAAAGGTTTTACATCACTTTATTTAGTCTAGTGCCATGGATCATATGCGTGCGGTGTAAAAACATGATTTCTAGCCCAGTTATCTATCAGCTTGGCAATTCGAAAGCCAGCTTTACCATCGCCATAATTTGTCTGCACCCTCGGTAATCGTTCCGGATTGTCATAACTCAGTATCAGTTTCAAATCTTGCAAGCTAGTATTGAAAGAATCTAGGCCATGATCAGAACTCTGCAGAGCCGTTTCAGGTAACTGTGCTTTCTTGATCAACTCTGCCAGATCATGGTCTAGGCATATATAGCCTCGCTCTAGCGCCCTGACTTCACATGCAATTTGATCATTACTGGTAATGACCAGATCCGAATCCATGATCGCTTCGATTAACTCTAAATAATCCGGATATTCAATAACACTGATCTGGGGGATGGCGGCTAAGGCATAGCGTATTGAAGTCGACATATTGAAGTTTGGGGAAATCATGACCATTAGCTTTAAATCTGGATGAGCGTGGGCAAGACGAGCAATTCCAACGGCCAGATCCATCAACTGTGTATCACGTACTCGGGATAGTTCATGACCCAAATAAATCAGTATTCTTTTATGAGTAAGCATAGGGCTTGGGTTTAAACCATCAAAAGAGCTCAGGCCAGAAGCTAAATTTTTAAGAACATCCACGGTTGTATTACCAGTCACACCAACCTCATGATGATGAAAACCATTTTTTTTCAAGATCTGAGACTGCTCTTCATTAGCAACACAGGTAAAGTTAGCCATCGCATTGAGCATTTTTCGATAAGAACGTCGCTGACTAGGTAAGCCTGAAGAAAACTCAAATAATGTTGATTCCGGACAAAAATTGAGTATTGGAATACGCCTAATAAATGCTTCCCTAGCCATTAAAAAACTCGGCAAGGAGTTACCCTGACTCAAATATAGATCCGGGCGATATTGATCTAGGTATACAGCCAAAGCTTTG
>JBEEPP010000066.1:0-4682 GCA_041191045.1 Pseudomonadota bacterium | reverse complement strand
GTTCTGGCCGTAGCTAAGTGATCTCCGGTGATCATCACCACATGAATACCCGCAGCCTGACAGTCTTGGATAGTTCCCACCACGCCTTCACGTAATGGATCCTGAAAACCAATCAGACCTAACCATTGGCAGGGAGTCTCTGCTAAACAGAGGTTTTCCTCTTCCTTGGGCTGTTTAGCCCTTGACTTTGCTACACCAATCATTCGTAGGCCTAATTGACCTAACTGTGCCATCTGATTTTCTATTATTTTTTTTCTTGATTCATCAAGTTTGCATAAATCCATCACCGTTTCGGGTGAGCCTTTAATCGCAATTAAATGATGAGCATTAGGGTCGTGACTGGCCCATAAATTAGCCATCATGGGTAATTGATGAGAAAAGGGTAGCTGCCATGCTACTGTTTGATTTTCATAATGTGTTGAATGATCGGCGTGTAAGATCGGAGTTGAGCGGTGAATAGCCACTTCAAGAGGGTCTTGGGGGTGTACTTCACTCGCTAGGGCGGCATAACTGATTAGCTCTTCAATTTCTGCTGTTACTTGAAAGCTTGCATCCTCCAAAACATGGATCCCAAGCGAATCAGCTAAGGCAATAATCGTCATGCAATTTTCAGTCAGGGTGCCAGTTTTATCCAGGCATAAAACGGATACGCTACCTAATGTCTCTATCGCTGGCGTGTGGCGCAGCAGAACATGCTCTTGGGCCATGCGATAGGCGCCTAGGGCAATAAAAATTGAAAAAATAATAATGAACTCTTCGGGTAGTATTGCTATAGCCAAGCTAATCCCAGTCATAGCGCCATAGAGCCAACGTTCGTAATATAGACCATAGACTAAAATTACCAGTGACGATATTGCAATAGCTAGATAGGCAAATTGATAACTGATTTTCTCTAGTTTGATTTGTAATGGACTTTTGCCTGTCTGGATTTTTTTTAGGCTTTGCCCTATCTTGCCAAGTGCGGTATTGGTACCTGTCGCACTCACTCTGGCTAATGCTATGCCCCTTGTCACTAGAGATCCACCCAAGAGCAGGGTACTATCTAGACCCTGACCGCGCTCTTGCGCATGACTTTTATAAACGGGCTCAGACTCTCCAGTTGCGATAGATTCATCAATATAAATATGTTCACCCGGTAACAGCACTGCATCAGCAGGGAGCCTCTGGCCCTCTCGCAAAATAATAATATCGCCAGGAACCAGTTCACGTGTGGGGAGGATTATTTTCTTGCCCTGACGCAGACACTCACAGTGATCAATGGCCATGCTTCTTAGAGCGTGGAGGGCTTGATCGCTCTTATTTTTTTGATAATGTGTGATGGCGATGCTAAGAGTAATAAAAAAGAGTAAGGCAAAGGCATCACGCGTATCACCTATGAGGATGTAAAGGCTAAAGGCAGTGAAGATCATCAAAAAAATGGGTTCTTTGATGATGGCAAGAAAGTTGGCTAAGTATTGTCTTTTAATTTCTTGAGGGATTTCATTGGGTCCAAAGAACTTTTGTCGGGCAATTACTTCCCCTTCGCTCAAGCCTTTTTCTGGCATGGTTAACCTTAAGAAAATATATAAGGATTGCCAATATGAAGTCTACTGAATGTGTGATTAACACTGGTGGTGTGGAGATGATTCGCGCATTCATGATTTCCACATCTTGCTTGTGCTTGATGCCAAAGAGTTCCATAAGATGACCCTCTGTATTTTGATTTTGAGGGGATGTCATTGACTAAGGTGCGTCACAAATCTAGAGTCCATGATCATGGTCTAGCCCCAAAAAAGGCGACACAAAACTCTCAATATCAGAAGTTATTTGAGTGCGCTCAAGATGGTATTTTGATTTTGTCTTACCCTGAGGGCAATATACAAGATGCTAACCCTTTTTTTCTAGAACTCTTAGGTTATCAAAAGGATGAATTGCTCGGCAAAAAACTATGGGAGCTAGGTTTTATCCATGATAAAGACGCAGCTCTTAAGGCCTATAGTGACTTGATTGAAAACAATTATGTGCGTTATGAAAACTTAAGCTTACAGACGCGTGCTGGGCGAGAGATAGAAGTAGAGTTTGTCAGTAATGTTTATCAGGTTGACCGGCAAAACGTTATTCAATGCAATATTCGTGATGTCTCAGAGCGTAAGCAGGCAGAACGACTCTTAGATCAGGCACTGAAGAGAAATATTGATCATTTGTATGAAGTCATTGTGACATTATCTAACCTCATCGAGGCTCGTGATCCCTATACCTCTGGACATCAATGGCGTGTGTCCGATTTATCATTTGCGATTAGTCAAGAGATGGGCTTGGCGCAGGATGTGGCAGAAGGTATTCGAGTCAGTGCTCTTGTGCATGATATTGGCAAGATATCCGTACCGGCTGAGTTGCTCACAAAATCAAATTCATTGATTGATGCGGAGATCGAAATATTAAAGAATCACGTGATCACAGGCTACGAAATTCTTAAATCACTTCAATTTCCTTGGACGGTCGCTGATTTTGTTCTTCAGCACCATGAACGCGAGAACGGGAGCGGTTACCCGCATCAATTGAGTGGTCAAGATATATTTCTTGAGGCAAAAATTATTGCTGTTGCTGATACGGTCGAGGCGATGACTAGTCATCGGCCTTATCGTCAGGCGCCAGGAATAGAGCTCGCCTTAGCTGAAATAGAGCAAGGTAGTGGTACTCTGTATGACCCCCTAGTGGTTGCTACTTGTTTGAGACTGTTTCGAGAGAAAAACTACCAATTTCCAAGTCATAAAACAGTTTTATATCAAGCGCTTCCTCAAAGAGTGAAAGTGGCATCATGAGTTATCTAGCTCACTTATGTCTCTTGCTCAGCGGTTTGGGTGTTTTATATGCCCAAACCCATGATTTATCGACCGCTTTAGCTACCCCAGTGACAAACTTAGGCTCTTTTTTTCTATTCTGCGTTTTTCTCCTATTAAGCTATACCCAAAAATTAAAGAAACAAAATGAAAATTTACGTTTTGAGGTGGGTATTGATTATTTGACCGGCGTGCATAATCGCCGTGAATCTGAAATTCGCTATACCCAATTATTAAATTTAGCCAAAGCACATCAACAAATCCTAGCTGTGGCAGTCTTTGATGTTGATAAATTCAAAGTCATTAATGATTCAGCGGGTCATGTTGCAGGGGATATTGTCTTGCGGCGACTATCTCATCACGTTCGCCATCTGATTCGGCAACAAGATTTTTTTGCTCGCCTAGGGGGTGATGAGTTTGTCATCATCATGCGGGTAGATGATGCCCAGGATGCTTTTGAGAGTCTTGATCGACTGCGCCAGACAATTTATGAACAATTATTCTGGCAGGCCCCTCATGGTATTCAAGCGCTCTCGCTGAGTATTGGGATTTGCTACATAGATACTGCGAATCTTTTGCAATATTTAACTTATGCTAAAGCTTTACATCATGCTGATACAGCCATGTATATGTCTAAGCGTGCAGGTGGTAATCGGGTTACAGTTTTGAAGTCATACGCCAGACTAGTTCATCATCAAAATCTAAATATGACTTCGCCCATGGCATAAGTATAGGAATAGTTGGGTCCTTGAAACCCAGCTGATTTCACATAGCCAGCTCTTAATTGAAGCCCTAGTGGTGCATGACTTAGATTGCGTAAGCTGAGTTCTAGTAATTCAGTACGTGTGTGGGGTTCTTGCTCAATCTTTTGCTGACCTACGCCAGCAGTTCCCATCACAGACCAGCCTGCCTGATTTTTCCGATACCCAAGTGCCAACATGGTTTCTTGATACTGGCCGGGATTAAAGTAATTACCATTAGCGGGTGCGGAGTTTTCATATTGCCGGTGGCGTAATTGAAGATTAACGCCATATTCTGGTAAGACGTCATAGATGAGTCTTCCTCTGACTAAGGTTCTCTCATTCGAGTCCGAAAAAATCATTTGTCCAGCCATCAGCACATAGGAGAAACGCGGCATGATTTGATGCTCTAGACTAGCCCCGAGTAATGTGTAGTAAACCCCTTGGTTGAGAGAGGCTTGAGTTTCTACCCAATCCCGAGTGATGAGTAATTCGGTGTTAATGGCTTTGTTGAGTGGGATTTGCCAACGGCTATCCGTTACTAAAAGCGTATGCTGACTCACTTCACTCACACCAATATTGGCATAGTAGCCCGATAATTTCTCTTGATCCCAATGTTTTTGTAGGTAACTAATTTGCTGCCCATCTTTAGACCAGCTGTTTTGATGATAGTGATTATTTTGTACATGAATACCTTGGTAATGATCACGATCTTTAAGATTGAATGCGTAAGCGGCACCTAGTTTAGAGGTATAAAAATCCTCGCTATCCCTAGATACAAATAGGTTCGGTATAAGTCCTTTTGCTGACAAGCTGGGGGTGTCTACTGCTAAAGATCTATCCATTGAGTCGATGTAGGGATTGCCATCCATGGCAAAAGATGGATTGATGGTTGCCCAGCCAACGATAGCCAATAATTTTTTTCTCATCATTTAGTTCCCCAGTATTTTTGGCGCATCATTAATTCGGTCAGATAGCCCCAAACACAAGCAGGTTGCAAAATCATGCCGTAGGCCAAGATATAAAAAATAAAACCGCTTTTATTGGTGCGGATACGCAGATATTCTTGATCAAACACTTGACGGCCCGCCTTGTACATCACCCAGCCTAGTAGGAGGCTAGG
>JBEEPP010000065.1:0-4686 GCA_041191045.1 Pseudomonadota bacterium | reverse complement strand
CATGAAGATTATCTGTAAAGAGTGTTTTTCCAATAACAAGATCAAAAGCACGATGCATGTCTGTGATTGCTTTTTCAATGGAAACCGGGGTTGCCTTCATTTTATTGATTGAGCGATGGGTTCTTGCAAATACACCTCGAGCGTTTGGAAGCCATGCATATTGACTATAAATATAGATAAGACCTAATAAAGAAAGGAGTGCGATGATGCCCGAAATTTTTAGTGTTTTTATAGGACTTTTCTCATCCATAAAAATGACGCCTCTTAATGGGCTCATATCCTGTTCAATTTTTATAGCACCGAAAATTGATAAAGGAGATATCGCAATTTGATATTCAGGGATTCTGTATTTAAAAACTTTCTTTTGGGGGTCATTTGGATTCAAGACTCGGATATATTCAGCCGGTAAGAATCCAGGTTTCGCGACTACATTGTTTGTAAAAATTTGATACGTAAGATCCATGATTAATGTGGAGGATGTTTTATCCTCTTTTAATACATGTTTCATTGCATCCAATACAATGCCTAAATCCTGCCCTTTATATTTTCTTTCGTACCCTGGAATAGGTAAAGACTCTTTAATGAGAACATAGGGTTTTTTGATCGTAACTTCTACATGTCTTTCTGATTTATCCCCGACGGTATATCCCACTCGGTGAAGTGGCTCTTTTATTTTGATGGATATAATACCTTCTTGAATATCAGGCCACTCTTGCACATCCAGTGCAAAACTAGAAACTGATAATAGAAGCATCCATAAAGAAATAAGATATTTCATAATCATTAAGCGCCTACGAATTGATTAAAGTATTCGGTCATTTTAGTTGCATTAAAATGGTCATCTACAAAAAAAGGTGGAATGTCAAAATTCATAAATGCTTTTGTAATGACAGCACGTCTTTTTTCAAATGAATCCACAATTTTTTCTTTCAGTTCTTTTCTTAAAAAAAGTGTATTTTTTTTACCACTTTCAGGATCGGTAATGGTGACAATGCCAAAATTAGGAAGATTGATATATTCTTTTTTATCCCATAAAACCACAGGCACTACATGGTGCCTCATGAGATTAGATAAACAATTTTCCAATTCAACTTCTGGTATGTGAAAGTCTGATATAAAGAAAATAAGTGAACGTTCACGAGGCATGTATTGATAGAGGTCTTTGATTGCACGATTTGATTTATCTGTAGATGTAAACTTTTTAAGTTCGTGAATAAGTGTTAATGCGTGTTGTGATCTAAATGATAAGGGCGCTAACCAATCTTCTCTGATTTCATCATCAAAACCAATGAGTCCTAAAGCGTCATGACGATCGATGACTGAATGAGCTATGGATTGGGCGACTTCAGCAGCTAAATTAATTTTTTTATTTTTTCCACCAAAATTCATACTTGCAGATAAATCACAGACAATCATGACAGGTGTTGCACTGCGTTGATTAAATATTTTGACGTGAATCTCACCTAAAGGATCTCGAATCGATTGGCGAATATCAATGCGCCTTGGATCAGGATATGAAAGAAGTGTCGTGTGCCCTGCAAACTCAATACCCATTCCCCTTTGGTTACTTTTATGGCGACCAGGATGCTTGCCTTTAGATTTCCAGCCAATGTGGTAATCAAATAATGGGGTGGATTGAACCATAGAATTAAGGTGCGTTGATGACGTTTAAAATACCATTAGTTAAATCACGTGCAATGATTGTTCTTCTCATTTCATAGACAGGATTAAATACGAGTCGATGCGCGATGGTTTCGTGGAATACTGCATGAATATCTGCAGGGGTTACTGAAGTTCGATCATTAAGCCATGCATTTACACGCGCTGCTTTCATCATCATACTCATACCGCGCGGGCTAGCGCCTGATACGATGAGTCGATTCATATCAATATCAGATAATTTAATTCCGTAATCGCCAGGATTTTTTGTAGCTTTCCATAAACGTAATGCATAATTTTTTAATGCTTCTGTGGCTTTAATATTTTCTTGAATCGTTTCTGAAAGTTCATTGAGCTTATTAAATTTAATAAGATCAGGTTTCACTTCTTCAATAAGTTTATCTGCGTTATGGAATTTAGTTTCAAAGACTAAGTCTTTCATCATCTGATCCGCTTTTGGAATGAGAATAGGTATTTCCATCATAAAACGATCACGCGCTGCTGAAGGAATTTCAAATGTTTCTTCACGTTCTACTTGGTTTCGATCAGCGAATACCACCATATGAGGAAAGTGATGTTCTTTATTAAATGCAGATAATGTTTTTTCTGCCATAATTCTTAAGAGCAATGAATGTACCTGTGGTCTTGCACGGTTGATTTCATTGAAAAAGAAAATAGATAAATCACTACCTGACATCAAAATAGGGCCTGGGCTTACATGTGGCTTCCCATCTTCACCGAGATATGTGTGATAGATCAGATCATTTGGCATAAGGTCAATCGTACCTTCGATACGTTGGTAACCACCGCCAATAGCACGCGTAAAAGCTTTAAGTAATGTTGTTTTTCCAACCCCCACATCACCTTCAAGAAGAACGTGCCCACGTGCAAAAATTGAAGTGGTAATAAGCCTGATAGGACTTTCTTGTCCTACGATAACTTTGTTAATTTCTGCTTCAAGTTTGACTGCAAGCTTTCTCCAGTCGGCCAGATTTTGGTCGCTCATATCGAATCCCTAATAGATGAAATTGTTAGTTGAGTGTTTTACTATGATTTTCATAGTAGCTTAATAATTTATAAGGGTAAATAGATAAAAACACGATAAAATACTTGCGTTTTCACACAAAAATTTTTCACAATCTTTTTATCAGCAGCTTATAAACTCAATGCCTAAAAAAAATAGCTATACAAAAGAAGAGCTTTTGTCTTGCGGCCGAGGAGAGATGTTTGGTCCAGGCAACGCACAGCTTCCATTACCACCCATGCTTATGTTTGATCGCATCGTTTCTATTACCGACGAGGGCGGCGAATACAATAATGGACAGATTATTGCGGAACTGGATGTCAATAAAGATCTTTGGTTCTTTGGCTGTCACTTTGAAGGCGACCCTGTCATGCCAGGGTGTTTAGGGCTTGATGCGATGTGGCAATTAGTTGGCTTCTATTTGGGATGGAAAGGCGGTTTGGGCCGTGGTCGTGCACTTGGCGGCGGTGAAATTAAGTTTACAGGTCAGGTATTACCTACAGCGCAAAAAATTACCTATGTAATTGATTTAAAAAGAGTAATTATGCGTAAATTAATCATGGGCATTGCTGATGCTAAAATGTCAGTTGATGGCCGAGAGATTTACCATGCGAAAGATTTGCGTGTCGGATTGTTTACGCGCACTGATAATTTTTGATCGTTATTTAATGGGAGGCGACGCATGACCCGTCGTGTTGTTGTTACCGGATTAGGTATTGTATCTAGCCTAGGTAATAATAAAAAAGAAGTTCAAGACAGCTTATACCAAGCTCGTTCAGGCATTAAATTTCAGCCTGAATATGAAGCTCATGGATTGAGATCTCATGTTGCTGGATCTATTGATTTAGATTTTTCTGAACTTATCGATCGTAAACTCCTTCGATTCATGGCCAAAGGCCATGCTTATGCTTGGCTTGCTATGCAAGAAGCTATTCAAGACGCTAATCTTCCAGAAACCCTTGTATCTAATATCAGAACAGGTCTTATTGTAGGTGCTGGCGGCACATCCACAGAAAGTATGTTGGAAGGCACAGACACACTTCGAGAAAAAGGCATTCGACGAGTAGGCCCTTATATGGTGACTAAAACCATGTCGAGCGGCGTAGCTGCATGTCTTGCAACTGGGGCTCAGATCAGAGGGATTAATTATAGTATTAGCTCTGCATGTTCAACGAGTGCGCATTGTATTGGTAATGCTTATGAGCAAATTCAATACGGTAAACAGGATATCGTATTTGCTGGGGGTGCCGAAGAAGAGCATTGGACCATGAGCTTTTTATTTGATGCGATGGGCGCACTTTCTTCTAAATATAATGCAACACCAGATAAAGCATCTCGCACTTATGATGCGAATCGAGATGGATTCGTGATTGCAGGCGGCGGTGGCATACTTGTTCTAGAGGAGTATGAGCATGCGAAAGCACGTAATGCAAAAATTTATGCTGAAGTCTTAGGTTATGGGGCAACTTCAGACGGCTATGATATGGTGGCTCCGAGTGGAGAAGGAGCGCAACGTTGTATGGAATTAGCTCTTCAAGGTATTGATCAAGTTGATTATATGAATACACATGGCACAAGTACCCCTGTAGGTGATGTGAAAGAACTTGAAGCCATTCGTGCAGTCTTTGCCGATAATAAATATGGTCCTATGCCACATATTGCCTCTACAAAATCTTTGTCGGGTCACGCATTAGGCGCGGCTGGAGTGAATGAAGCAATTTATAGTTTGATTATGATGGAAAATAAATTTATTGCGCCATCAGTAAATATTGAGGAGCTAGATCCTTTAGCTAAAGATCTACCTATCGTAACAAAACGTATTGATAATATTGAAGTGAAAACGGCAATTTCAAATAGTTTCGGTTTTGGCGGTACAAACGCCTGTCTTGTATTTTCAACAAAAAATCTTTAAAGCATAAGCGCGAGCAATACTTTGCGCTCTTCGTTTGCCAGAATATTATAGGTTCTGCACGCGGATTGATTGTTCATACATTCAATCGCCA
>JBEEPP010000064.1:0-4813 GCA_041191045.1 Pseudomonadota bacterium | reverse complement strand
TCAGAAGTTGGTTATTAGATTTAACTGCTGACGCTCTAAAAGAAGATCAAGAGCTTGAAGAAATTGCTCCTTATGTAGCTGACTCAGGCGAAGGTAGATGGACTGTTGTTGAATCAATTGAGCAAGGTATTCCAGTTCCAGTGCTTACACTTGCATTGCAAGTGAGATTTAGAAGCCAAGAGAAACAAGGTTATGGCTATAGATTGCTATCAGTAATGCGTAATGCATTTGGTGGTCACGTAGTAAAAAAATCTAAATAACTTTTTTACATTCTTAAATTATCTATGACAAAAATTGATGACTGCACCCTAGTCCTGTTCGGTGCAAGTGGAAATCTTTCTAGAATAAAACTTATTCCAGGTCTTTTTAGACTTGATTCTCTTGGAAGATTGCCAGAGAAAATGAAAATTCTTTCAGTAGGAAGATCTGAAGTTGAAGAGTCAGCATGGCGAGATGATATCAAGTCTATGCTTGATATTAAATTCAAAAAAAATTACGACGCAAAAGTATTTGATCGTTTTATTGCTAGAAATTTTTATCACGCGAATCCGCCCGATGATGACAATGCTTTTAAACGTCTCAGCGAAAGACTTTCCGACGCATCAACCTTCCCACAAAATTTAGCTTTCTTTTTATCGGTCAGACCATCTGACTTTGCTTCTATTGTAGATTTGCTTGCGAGTGTCGGCCTAACAGATGAAAGCAAAGCTTGGCGTCGTGTTGTAATTGAAAAACCATTTGGCACAAATTTAGAAACAGCTCAAGCACTTCAAAAATCAATCACTAAACATTTAAAAGAAACTCAGATTTACCGTATCGATCATTACCTTGGTAAATCAGCATTACAAAATATTCTGCTCACGCGTTTTGCAAATCATATATTTGATCCACTTTGGACGCATGAACATATTGATCATATTCAAATTACAAACAATGAAACTTTAGGCGTAGGTGAAAGAACTCAGTTTTATGATGCGACTGGTGCCTTAAGAGATATGATTCAAAGTCATCTCATGCAAATGCTTGCATTAACAACGATGGAGATGCCACAAACATTAAGCCCTGAAAATATTCGTGCTGAAAAAATTAAGGTACTCGAATCAATTACACCTATTCCACTTGGCGAAATTAAGAAGCATGCTTTTAAAGCACAATACGGTCGAGGCAAAATCAATGATGAAGAGGTTAAAGGTTATTTGGAAGAATTAGATAATCCAAAGAGTGTGGTTGAAACTTACGCAGCACTGAAGTTCTACATTAATACGCCGCGATGGAAAGGTGTACCTATTTATGTTAGAACAGCAAAACGACTTCACGCATCCGATACTGCGATAGCTATTAAATTCAAAAAAGCACCACTTTCACTTCCAGAACAAGCTGATAACTGGCTCGTCATCAGTATTCAGCCCAAAGAATTTACCCGTTTTGAAATTCAAACAAAAATCCCAGGCCTTGATACTAAGGTAAGAACGGTTGCTATGGACGCCCCAAATAGAATCTCAGGGGATGAAAGTGTAGATGCATATGAATCACTTCTTCTTAATTTGATGCAAGGTGACCAATCTTTATACCTTCATATTAATGAAGTAGAAGCATCATGGAGACTGCTAGATCCGGTAATTAAAGCCTGGAATGAAGACAAAAGCCCAGTCTTTACATACCCTGCTGGAAGTAGCGATCCATCTGAGTCCAAAGTTATCTTTGACAAGCCTGAACAATTTTGGCGTCAGAGTATTGAAATCGGTGAAAATAAGCTCTAAAGTAATGAAAATTTAAATCATTAGAAATCCCGTAGCGTCAAGATTGTGCAAACGGGATTTTTCTTTTTTGAGACAAGAAAATTATGACGATAAAATCAGATAAATGGATAAGAAAGATGGCTGAAGAATATGGCATGATTGAGCCATTCGAGCCTAAACTTATACGCGAAAAAGACAATCAAAAGATCGTTTCTTATGGCACATCTAGCTATGGATATGATATTCGATGCGCTAATGAATTTAAAGTATTTACTAATATTAATAGTACTATCGTCGATCCAAAAAATTTCGATCCAAATTCCTTCGTGGAATTTAATGCCGACTATTGCATCATTCCACCCAACTCATTTGCACTTGCAAGAACAGTTGAATATTTCAGGATTCCAAGAAGTGTGCTCACAGTATGCTTAGGGAAATCAACTTATGCGCGATGCGGCATCATTGTAAACGTCACGCCTTTTGAACCAGAATGGGAAGGTTATGTGACTCTAGAATTTAGCAATACCACGCCTCTTCCAGCAAAAATTTATGCAGGCGAAGGTTGCGCGCAAGTGCTATTCTTTGAATCTGACGAAGTATGTGAAACATCCTACAAGGATCGTGGCGGAAAATACCAAGGCCAAGTAGGCGTGACATTACCTAAAATATAAAGGGTTAATATGAAATTTAACTTCCCCGTAGTCATCATTGACGAAGACTTCAAATCTGAAAACTCATCCGGTCTTGGTATTAGAGTTTTAGCAAAAGCCATCGAGGAAGAAAATTTTGAAGTGCTAGGTGTTACAAGTTATGGTGACCTTTCTTCATTTGCTCAACAACAAAGTCGAGCTTCTGCATTTATTCTATCTATTGATGATGAAGAGTTTGTTGAAGAAAATCAAACCGCCCTTGAGCAATTAAAAAATTTCGTGGATGAAATTAGATTTCGCAATGAAGAAATCCCAATATTTCTCCATGGTGAAACAAGAACAAGTCGTCACATTCCAAACGAGATCTTAAGAGAGCTTAATGGTTTTATTCACATGCACGAGGATACACCTGAGTTTGTGGCTCGTTATATTGTGCGTGAAGCTAGAACCTATTTAGATAGCTTGCCCCCACCATTTTTTAAAGCTCTTACTCATTATGCAGGCGACGGTTCATACTCCTGGCATTGTCCTGGCCACTCGGGGGGCGTTGCTTTTCTAAAATCACCTGTCGGTCAAATGTTTCACCAATTTTTTGGTGAAAACATGCTTCGAGCTGACGTATGCAATGCAGTAGATGAATTGGGACAATTACTTGACCATACAGGTCCTGTAGGTGCTTCAGAAAGAAATGCAGCGCGAATATATAACTCTGATCATCTCTATTTCGTCACAAACGGTACATCGACTTCTAATAAGATGGTTTGGCATTCAACAGTAGCACCAGGTGACATCGTTATCGTAGATAGAAATTGTCATAAATCAGTATTACATTCCATTATTATGACTGGCGCTATTCCAATTTTCTTAATGCCAACAAGAAATCACTTTGGCATTATTGGGCCTATACCTAAAAAAGAATTTGAATGGAAAAATATTCAAGAAAAAATTCAAAAGAATCCATTCATCACCAATAAAAAAGACAAACCACGTGTATTAACAATTACACAATCAACTTATGACGGCATTCTTTATAACGTAGAAGAAATTAAAGAAATGTTAGATGGAAAAATTGATTCACTTCATTTTGATGAAGCTTGGTTGCCACATGCAACATTCCATGACTTTTATGGCGACTATCATGCTATTGGCGCTGACCGTCCACGCTGTAAAGATAGTCTCATTTTCTCAACACAATCTACGCACAAACTTTTAGCAGGCCTGAGTCAAGCGTCTCAAATTCTTGTCCAGGATGCAGAAAAAAATAAACTCGATCGTGAAGTCTTTAATGAGTCCTTCTTAATGCATAGCTCCACCAGCCCACAATATTCAATCATTGCGAGTTGCGATGTAGCTGCTGCAATGATGGAAGAGCCTGGTGGTAAAGCGCTTGTGGAAGAATCACTAATGGAAGCATTAGACTTTAGGCGTGCCATGCGAAAAGTAGATATTGAATGGGGGTCTGACTGGTGGTTTAAAGTTTGGGGACCAAATGATTTATCAGATGAAGGTCTTGAAGATCGAGATGCCTGGATGTTAAATGCCAATGATCATTGGCATGGATTTGGTAATCTTGCTGATGGCTTCAATATGCTCGACCCAATTAAAGCAACAATCATTACCCCAGGACTCAATGTTGATGGTGAGTTTTCTGACGAGTTTGGTATACCTGCTTCTATTGTCACCAAATATTTAGCAGAACACGGGGTTATTGTAGAAAAAACAGGTCTCTACTCATTCTTTATCATGTTTACGATTGGCATTACTAAAGGTCGATGGAATACGCTTGTTGCAGCTCTCCAACAATTTAAAGATGATTACGACAAGAATCAACCGTTATGGAAAGTATTACCTGAGTTTATTCAAAAGCAACCAAGCTATGAGCGTATTGGATTGAGAGATTTATGTACACAGATTCATGAGATCTATAAAAAACATGATATTGCGAGACTGACAACTGAAATGTATCTCTCTGATATGGTCCCTGCAATGAAGCCAACAGATGCTTTTTCAAAAATGGCTCATAAAGAAATTGAACGTGTTGCGATTGATGATCTAGAAGGTAGAATAACAGCGGTACTTCTAACCCCATATCCACCAGGAATTCCGCTTCTTATCCCTGGCGAGCGTTTTAATAAAATTATTGTGGATTATTTAAAATTTGCACGAGATTTTAATGAGAAATTCCCAGGATTTGAAACAGATAATCACGGTTTAGTAAAACAAAAGATTGATGGTAAGGCTCACTATTTTGTAGATTGCGTATCTATTTAATTTTTTTTTGGTAATTTACAAAAGAAAATTCAAGTCCATCATTTGCAATATGATCTTCTCTTGAAATTTCAATCCATATTGATTTATTGATTTCAGGAAAAAAAGCATCCCCCGAAAAGCTTTTCTTAATTTCTGTAATATATAAATGATCGA
>JBEEPP010000063.1:0-4837 GCA_041191045.1 Pseudomonadota bacterium | reverse complement strand
TGCAAAATCAGGCATTTTAGGCCGAACACATTTTGCAAGATTTTTAGTTGACACGGGGTACGCTAAAGATGTGAGAACAGTATTTAAAAATTATCTCGTCAAAGGCAAACCAGGCTTTATTGAACACACATGGACAAATTTAGAAAATGCACTTACATGGATACATGAAAGTGGCGGTATCGCTGCTATCGCTCATCCTGCGCGATACGATTTAGGTAAAAATAATCTTCTGGCATTCTTAAGCGAATTTAAAGAATTAGGTGGTCAAGGGATTGAAGTCATTTCAGGGAGTCATACGACTGAACAATCTTTAAAATTTGAAAGAATCGCAGATGATTATGAATTTCTTGCTTCTGTAGGCTCTGATTATCATGGCCCAGGTATTTCTTATAGGGAGATGGGGTCATTACCAAAACTACCCGTAACATGCGTTCCAATATGGAAAACTTGGAATGAAGTCAATGCCTTATTGAACTAAATTTTTTCTGAAAAATACATATTTCTTGAATGAATATAAGAATATTCAAATAGAATGACATTCTATATATGGAATTAACTGTCATACAAAAAGTTACCGTTTACGCGCTTCCCATTATCTTTGCGATTACGGTTCATGAAGCAGCGCATGGCTATGCCGCGAAGCATTTTGGTGATTTGACAGCTTATAACCAAAATAGAATCAGCCTTAATCCATTAAGGCATATTGACCCCATCGGCACCATTCTTTTACCAGCATTAACTGTATTACTAGGTGGTGTTTTATTTGGATGGGCTAAGCCTGTGCCAGTTAATTTTATGAATTTGCGCCACCCTAAAAAAGATATGCTTTGGGTAGCTGCTGCTGGCCCTTTTTCAAATTTAATTATGGCGATCTTTTGGACGATTTTATATGGACGAACTGCCTACTTCCCAGAATCGATGTCTTTGTTTATTCAGCAAATGGGAATTGCAGGCATTAGTATTAATTTATCTTTAATGGTATTAAATTTAATTCCATTACCCCCGCTTGACGGAGGAAGAATTGCTGTGAGTTTATTACCTAATCATCTCGCTTATAAGTATGCACAAGTTGAACGATATGGTTTTTTAATTTTAATTATTTTACTAATGACTCATATTCTTGATTTAATAATTTTTCCGGTTATCCAAATTAGTCAAAGTCTAATTTTATGGATATTTGCTTAAGGATGAAGATATAAGTTATGGCTATAGAACGCGTCATATCTGGGATGCGACCTACGGGTAATCTTCATTTGGGTCACTTCAATGGAGTATTAAAAAATTGGATCAATCTCCAACATGAGTTCGAATGTTTATTCTTCGTAGCCGATTGGCACGCTCTCACGACACATTACGACTCCCCTGAAATTATTGAAGATAACGTCTGGGAAATGGTGGTTGATTGGCTTGCAGCTGGTGTTGATCCAGCGACAGCAACTATTTTTATTCAGTCTAAAGTCCCTGAGCACGCCGAGCTTCATACCTTGCTATCTATGATCACACCTCTGGGCTGGCTTGAAAGAGTGCCAACCTATAAAGATCAGCAAGAAAAATTATCCTCTAAAGATTTATCGACTTATGGATTCTTAGGCTATCCATTATTACAAAGCGCAGATATTCTCATTTATAAAGCAACTCAAGTACCTGTTGGCGAAGATCAAATTCCTCATATTGAATTTACACGTGAGATTGCAAGACGCTTTAATCATCTCTACGGCAAAGAAGCAGGTTTTGTTGAAAAAGCTGAAGAGGCAATTAAAAAATTAGGCTCTAAAAAAAGCAGTCTCTATATGGAAATGAAAACAGCCTATCAAGAAAATGGTGACGAGGAAGCTTTAGATTCAGCGCGCGTATTAATCGAAGAGCATCAAGGATTAAGTTTAGGCGACAAAGAGAGATTATTAGGCTTTTTAGAAGGTGGCGGCAAAATGATTCTAGTTGAGCCAGAGTATAAGCTAGCACCCGCATCAAAAATGATTGGCTTAGATGGTCAAAAAATGTCTAAGTCTTATAACAATACAATTGCTTTAAGAGAGCCTCCTGAATCTGTTGAGAAAAAAATTAAAACAATGCCAACAGATCCTGCACGTGTCAGAAGAAATGACCCGGGTAATCCAGATCATTGTCCTGTATGGCAATTACACCAAGTCTACTCAAATGATGAAGTAAAGTCTTGGGTCGAAACAGGATGTAAAGAAGCAAAAATAGGATGTATTGAGTGTAAGCAGCCTGTTATTGAAGCGATTAATAAAGAATTGAAACCTATTCAAGAAAGAGCATCTCATTACATTGAAGATCCTGATCTCGTAAAAAATATCGTGGCAGAAGGCTGTGAAAAAGCGAGAAAATTGGCAAGAGAAACGATGCGAGAAGTCAGAGAAGCGATGGGGTTGAATTACTAATGAATCAAGAAGTGCCAACAGCTACTATTGGAAAAATTCATGGAGAGAATATTGAGGTATTACCTCAGGATCTCTATATTCCGCCTGACGCACTTGAAATTTATTTGGAAGCTTTTGAAGGACCACTCGATCTTCTTTTATACCTCATTAGGAAACATAACCTAGATATTCTCGATATACCTATGGCTGATTTAACAATTCAGTATATGGACTATGTAGAGAAGATGAAAGAAATTAAACTTGAGTTAGCTGCGGATTATTTACTTATGTCTGCTGTCTTGATTGAAATTAAATCAAGAATGTTATTACCTAAGAAAACAGCTGAAGTAGATACAGAGCAAGATCCTCGCGCTGAACTTGTTCGTAGGCTCATGGAATATGAGCTCATTAAGATAGCCTCTGAAAAGCTTACTCAAATGCCGCAAGCAGGTGTTGATCTTTATGTAGCCAATGCCTATTTTGAAAAAATTACAGAAATTACTTACCCTGATGTATCGATTGATGAAATTTTTTCTGCGTGGAAAAATATTTTAAATCGTGCAAAACATTTTGAAGCACATAAAGTTGCTCGGAATGAGCTCTCCGTTAGAGAACATATGACAATGATTTTAAGAAAACTTCAAGAAGAAGAATTTGTTGAGTTTTCATCGCTATTTAATGTGGCTGAAGATAGAATTCAAAAGTTAGTTGTATGTTTCCTAGCTATATTAGAATTAGCAAGAGAACGACTCATTAAGATTACTCAACAAGAAAGCTTTTCTCCTATCTATATTAAATTACAGATTAATTAAGCTATGACAGATTTAAATAACATATCGAAAATTAAACAAATACTAGAAGTAGCACTTCTAACAAGCGCTAATCCTTTATCATTAGATGATTTGCAAAAATTATTTTCAGAAAAAATTGAGCGATCTACATTAAGAATGTTGTTAGATGAACTTAAAACAGAATGGCAAGACCGCACTATGGAATTAGTCCTTGTCGCATCGGGCTATCGATTTAAAGCAAGAGATGAATATTCAAGCTATCTCATGAGATTGAGCCCTGAAAAAGTAACTAAATATAGTCGTGCAGTAATGGAGGTATTGGCGATTGTGGCTTATAGACAGCCAGTCACGCGGGGCGACATTGAAGAAATTAGAGGTGTTGCTCTAAATCCTAACGCTATTAGGCAGTTGCAAGAAAGAGACTGGATTGATGTGATTGGTCAAAAAGATGTTCCTGGCAGACCTTCCTTATATGCAACAACAAAACATTTTTTAAATGATTTTAATTTAAGATCTTTATCCGAGCTTCCTGATATCGAAAGCTTCCTCCAAAATGAAATTCCTTTGAATGTCTAACGTTAAGTCATTAAAGACTTAATTACCTTATGCGTTCACAAGATCAAGATTCATCTAAAGACAGTAAGCAAACAAGCCCAACAAAAACTCAGCGCCTACATAAACTCCTCGCTCAATCTGGCATTGGATCCAGACGAGAAATGGAAAAATATATTGAAGCGGGTCGTGTACATGTAAATGACAACGTGGCTACCTTAGGACAATTGATCCATGAGCATGACATCATTAAGATTGATGGAAAAACGACTCATCTTTTCTTTGATTTAAAATTTCCTAAAATTCTTATCTACCATAAGCCTGAAGGTGAAATTGTTTCTGTAAGTGATCCACAAAAAAGAACCACAGTATTCTCAAAGTTACCGAGAATTAAGAATGAAAAATGGATTTCGATAGGGCGTCTGGACATTAATACTTCAGGGCTCCTTATGTTTACCACTTCAGGTGATCTTGCTAATCGCCTCATGCATCCAAAATTTGAAATTGAACGTGAATATGCTGTTCGTATCTTTGGCGAATTAAGTGAAGAGCAAATATCAAAGTTAAAATCAGGTGTTAAGTTAGAGGATGGTCTCGCAAAATTTGATGAAATTCGTTATCAAGGCGGTGAGGGAGCTAATCGTTGGTATCAGGTCATACTAATGGAAGGTAGAAATCGAGAAGTTAGGCGTTTGTTTGAACATTTTAATTTGCCTGTGAGTCGTCTTATTCGAACCAGATTTGGGCCTGTGTCTCTTCCATCTCGGGTAAAAAGAGGCATGATGCTAGAGCTTGAAGTGAAAGAAGTTGAAAAAATTTTAAAATGGTTAGACATGCCTTTTTCGATGGTTAGCCGTAATGAAAGTCTCAATAAAGTTAAAGCGCGGAAAAAACATGCGCATCCATCACCTTATGCGCCGAAAGTGAAGCTTGATCGAAAAGCTATGTTAGATAAAAAGATTAAAAAGATTGGAAGAAAGCCAGTTAAGAGAAGAATCAGAAGCGATTCTGATATTAAAAAAATCTAATCAGGTAATTGAGATTTTTGAAGCATAAACACAAAGTCATTACCTAAAGATACATCTAGCCATTGAAATTTAAGTTTAGAGAATT
>JBEEPP010000062.1:0-4939 GCA_041191045.1 Pseudomonadota bacterium | reverse complement strand
AATGTTAACTGATGTATAGACGGACATAAAAAAAAGGGCCTAAAAGCCCTTTCAAAAAAATTTAGAATCTAAATATTACCCATTTAGGCACAGTCACAGGCTGACTTGGGCCGTCATATTTTGCCCAACCACCATTTTGATCTTCCTTCAACAAATAATATGCAGGTCCGCCAGCAGGGGGCGTGACTTTCATCATATAAAGCTCGCCATTAATGCGGTATTCCTCAACGGTATCCTCACCTTTTTTAGTGATAGTAATTTGAGGCTCCTCCACAATATCACTTTCAAAATTCTTTGGTGGCGGCTTCACTTCCTCTAATGGCTCGAGCTTTTTTTCAGCTATGACATTTAAACTCATGAAGGCAGTTGCTAATAAGAAAGCTTTAACTGTATTTTGTATACTCATAGACAAGATTCTAGCAAAAAACCTATAGATGGTATGGTTTATTTAACAATTTATAAGTAAAGCTGGGCTTTTCGCTCCGCCGGCGTCAACGTAAAACCAATAGATTCATAATGGTTAAATATTGCATCTACAATTTCTTTAGGCTGCTCAAGAATTTGAATCAAATCCAAGTCTTTTTCTTGCGCCATACCCTCTTTTACAATTTTGTCTTTTAACCAAACTAGTAAACCAGACCAAAACTCCTTACCTACTAAAATAATAGGTATTTTTCTTGATTTACCGGTTTGAATAAGAGTAATCACTTCCATCAATTCATCCAAAGTTCCAAATCCACCGGGTAAAACTACATACGCTGAAGCATACTTAATAAACATGACTTTACGCATAAAGAAATATTTAAAATTAATTGAGATGTCTTGGTATTCATTCGGCTTTTGTTCATGAGGTAAGCTGATATTAAGACCAATACTAGGCCCCTTGCCTAAAGAAGCTCCTTTATTAACGGCCTCCATGAGACCAGGACCCCCACCAGAAATGACGCTAAATCCGGCATTAGATAGCGCCTCTGCTATGTCAACGGTGAGTTTGTAATAGGGATTGTCTTCACTGACCCTAGCACTACCAAATACAGATACGGCAGGCGTTATTTTTTTAAGTTTCTCGGTAGCGCCAACAAATTCTGACATAATTTCAAATGCATACCAGGATTCGCTTTCGTTATGAGTTTCATCGAATAATTCTGGGCCGTTAAATTTAGGTATCTTTTTATCTGCTGACATAAAAACTTTCAAAATTAAATAATGAAAACACTATTATTGGTCGATGGCTCTTCTTATCTTTATAGGGCATTTCACGGATTGCCAGATCTTAGAAACAGTCGCCAAGAACCTACTGGGGCTATTTACGGTGTTTTAAATATGCTCCGAAAACTTCATAAAGAATTTCCTTCAGATTATAGCGCTTGCGTTTTTGATGCAAAAGGAAAAACTTTCAGAAATGATCTGTACCCTGAGTATAAAGCTAATCGCTCGGCGATGCCTGATGATTTAAAAGCTCAAATCCAACCGCTTCATGAAGCAATTACAGCGATGGGCTGGCCTATTATTATTGAAGAAGGCGTTGAGGCTGATGATGTAATTGGCACATTATGCAAAGAAGCTACCCAACATCAATTTAATGTTGTTGTTTCTACAGGTGATAAAGATTTGGCTCAGCTTGTAAATGATCATGTCACTTTAATTAATACAATGACGAACGAAAAACTTGATATTGAAGGCGTCAAAAATAAATTTGGGTTGATGCCGAATCAAATTATTGATTACCTAACGCTTATTGGAGATACCTCAGATAACGTTCCGGGTGTTGAAAAAGTAGGTCCTAAAACTGCATTGAAATGGCTTAATGAATATCAAACGCTCGATAATATCGTAACGCATGCTTCTCAATTCTCAGGGGTAGTCGGTGAAAATTTAAGAAAAGCACTCGATTGGATTCCTAAAGCAAAAGATCTTATTACGATTCGATGTGATTTAGATATCGATAAAAATTGGGATAATTTAAAAGCTAAAAAACAGGATTCATCCGCATTAGAAAATTTATACCAAAGGTTTGAATTTAAGAATTGGCTTAATGAAATTAAAGAAGATAGTCCCCAGAAAATTTCATCAAGTAAAAGTGATGAAGAAAAAGCATCCATTAAATCACCAAGTCATTTTATTTCTAAAATTAAATACGACACAATATTTGAAGAAACTTTATTACAAGTATGGCTAGAAAAAATCAAAGAAAAAAAATATCTTTGTGTCGACACCGAAACAAACTCACTCGACCCAATGCAAGCAAAAATTGTAGGTATATCGATGGCAGTGACTCCAGGGGAAGCAGCCTACATACCTTTGGCACATGATTATCCTGGAGCCCCTCAACAGTTATCGCTTAATACTACATTAAATTTATTGAAGCCCATTTTAGAAGATGAAAAGATCAAAAAAATTGGGCAAAACTTAAAGTACGATGCGCATGTTTTTTTAAATCACGATATATGTCTTAAAGGTATTAAGCACGATACGATGCTACAAAGCTATGTGACAGAAAGTCATCAAAGCCATGGCATGGATAATTTAAGCTTGAGGCATCTAGGACATACCTGTGTCACTTACGAAGAAGTTGCAGGTAAAGGTGTGCATCAACTTAGATTTAATGAAGTCGATATTGATGTGGCATCTCATTATTCATGTGAAGATGCCGACATTACATTGCAATTAAATCAATTTTTCAATCCTGCAATTGAAAATGATGCACCACTAAAATTCATTTATGAAAGCATTGAAATGCCTACGTTAGAAGTGCTTTTAAAGATTGAAAGAAATGGTGTACTTATAGATGACAAAAAATTAAATGAACAAAGCCATGAAATTGGGAAAAAAATCCTGCTACTTGAAGAGGAGGCTTACCAATTAGCGGGGCAACCTTTCAACCTCGCATCACCCAAACAATTACAAGATATTTTATTTAATAAATTAGGCATTAAGTCGTTGAAAAAAACTCCCTCGGGAGCCCCCTCTACTGACGAAGACGTTTTGCAAGAATTAGCTCTTGACTATCCTTTGCCTAAACTTCTACTTGAACATCGTAGTCTGTCTAAACTCAAATCAACTTATACAGATAAATTACCAAAAATGATTAATCCTAATACTGGGCGCATTCATACCAGCTACAACCAAGCAGTTGCAATTACAGGACGTCTTGCAAGTTCAGATCCTAATTTGCAAAATATCCCTATCAGAACATTAGAAGGTAGAAAAATAAGAGAAACATTTATTGCAAACAAAGGATCATCAATTTTATCTGCAGACTATTCACAAATTGAACTGAGAATTATGGCGCACTTATCTCAAGACAAAAGATTACTTGATGCATTTAAGAATAATGAAGATATACATAAATCTACGGCAGCTGAAATCTTTGGGTGTGAGCTGAATAGTGTTTCTAATGAACAAAGACGTTATGCCAAAGTCATTAATTTTGGATTAATCTATGGAATGAGTGTTTTTGGTTTATCAAAATCACTCGGTATTGAACGCAGCGCCGCCGCAAATTACATAGAAACTTATTTTGCCCGATATCCTGGTGTTAAAAAATACATGGAAGATGCAAAACTATTTGCTAAAGATAAAGGTTATGTAGAAACATTATTTGGAAGGCGATTATGGATTCCAGAAATTAATGGTTCAAACGGTATTAGAAGAGCTGCGGCGGAGAGAGCTGCGATTAATGCACCTATGCAAGGCACTGCAGCTGACCTCATTAAATTAGCAATGATTGCAGTTGATCAATGGCTGAATCAAAGTGCGCACTTAAAAACAAGAATGATTATGCAAGTACACGATGAACTTGTATTTGAAGTACCCCAAAATGAAATTGAAATATTGCAAAAAGAATTGCCTCGCTTAATGGAGGGTGTTGCAAAACTAGATATTCCTCTTATCGTTGATATTGGTGTTGGACTAAACTGGGATGCGGCACATTAAAATGGAATTTGGGGCTTTAATTATTGGCGATGAAATTTTATCTGGCAAAAGACAAGATAAACATTTCGAATTTTTACAAAAAACATTAAAAAAATATGGGCTTTCATTGTCTTGGGTGAAATACATTCAAGACGATCCAAAAGACATTATTCAATCTATTCAAGAATCTATAAAACCAGATACAGTGATTTTCTCTTTTGGTGGCATTGGTGCAACACCAGATGACTTCACAAGACAATCAGCAGCAGAGGCTTTTGATCTTCAATTAACGAGAAATGATGAAGCTTTGAATCTTATTGAAGAGCAGTTTGGTGACGGAGCTTATCCTAAAAGAGTTTTAATGGCAGATATCCCCCAAGAAGCATTATTAATTCCAAATGAAATTAATAAAATACCTGGATTTAAAATTAATCATCATCATTTTTTGCCAGGCTTTCCAGAAATGGCATGGCCGATGGTTGAATGGGTTCTAAATACGCATTATCAAGGATTATTAAATCAAAATGATTTTGCCGAAGCTTCTATTTGGATTAATGATGTGAGTGAAAGTAAATTAATTGATTTGATGAATGAAATTGTAAAAAAATATCCAGAAATTAAACTTTTTAGTCTGCCAAAATTAAAACCGATAAAAACTATCGAGCTTGGCGTTAAAGGTTCATCAAAATTAGTTAATGAAGCTATACTGGAAATACAAGAAAAAATTACCAATTTGGGCTATGAATGGCATTAAAGGCTTACTTAAATCGATTATGAGTCCTCTGCTCTAACCAACTGAGCTATAGGCCCGTTTACTAATTTTTTCTCCTGCGACAACCACCATAAAACTGTGCATGGTGTGTAAGCAATTTTAACTACCAATGATATTCTGGTTCATCCATAAACATAGATAACCTTGCATGTTATAAGCATAAAAGCTCCTCTCACAAATGCTCAATTCTCGGTAATATGTCACTTCCTTAATTACCTAATTGCCTATAAAATAGGCAACTTTCCCTAGGCA
>JBEEPP010000061.1:0-4962 GCA_041191045.1 Pseudomonadota bacterium | reverse complement strand
CTTACTTATCCACAATTCATCCACAATCTTTCCACAAGGGTTAATTAACCCTTAAGGACTTGTTTTAGTATTCCCAAATCTTGCGCTATGGATTGATTG
Organism: Pseudomonadota bacterium; assembly: GCA_041191045.1. Classification (GTDB taxonomy): domain Bacteria; phylum Pseudomonadota; class Gammaproteobacteria; order Burkholderiales; family Methylophilaceae; genus Methylopumilus. The sequence continues at coordinate 4,863 of JBEEPP010000061.1, read as the reverse complement.
TTTAATCGCAATTGTTCAATTTCTTCGCATGCATGCATCACTGTTGTATGGTGTCTGCCACCATAGGCTTCACCAATTTCAGGAAAACTTAAATTGGTGAGCTCTCTTGTTAATGCCATCGCAAGTTGTCTGGGTTTAGAATAATTACGCGAACGTTTTTTGCTTAACATATCTGATATTTTAATTTTAAAATATTCAGCTACTGTTTTTTGAATGTTTTCAACGCTCACTTGGCGTCCACGTACGGCAATTAAATCTTTAAGAGCATCTTTGGCTAAATGAATGTCAATAGCTGACTTTGTAAAATTAGACATGGCTAAAATTCTATTTAATGCTCCTTCTAATTCACGCACGTTAGATCGAATTTGTTTTGCAATAAAGAATGCAACTTCTTCAGAAATTTTCATTTTATTTTCTTCTGCTTTTTTAAGCAGAATAGCAACGCGCATCTCAAGCTCCGGAGGTTCAATCGCCACTGTTAGGCCCCAGCTAAAGCGAGTTCTTAAGCGTTCGTCCACACCTTCAATTTCTTTTGGGTAACTATCGCAAGTAATGATAATTTGTTTTTTATTTTCAATTAGCGTATTAAATGCATAAAAGAATTCTTCTTGGGTGCGATTTTTTTTTGCAAAGAATTGAATGTCATCAATCAATAGTAAATCTAATGAATGATAATTTTTTTTAAATGCATCAAATGATTTATTTTCATATGCTTTAACAACATCAGATACGTAACGTTCCGCATGAAGATATTTAATCTTTGCATCGGGCTGAATATGTTTTAAGTGATTACCGATGGCTTGAATTAAATGAGTTTTCCCTAACCCGACACCACCGTAAATAAATAATGGGTTATATGCTTTACCTGGATTTTCAGCAACTTGCATGGCCGCAGCGCAAGCTAATTGGTTGGCTTTGCCTGTCACGAAACTTTCAAATGTAAAATTAGGATTAAGGCCAGAAGCTTTAGCTTCTTTTAATGTGCCACCCGCGCTTTTTTTGGTTGCGTCATGATTTGGTGCTTCAGCTATATTATTTGGTGGTGAAATTGCCAAAGCTTTTGATAAAACTGCCTCTTTTTTAGGCATTATAGATTCTTTGATGGCGCGTATTGCAAACTCAACTTTTGTAACATCAGGAAGCTTTTCTTTGGCTAGTGCTTCAATTTTTTGGGCGAAGCGATCTTTGACCCACTGCTGTACAAACTTATTAGGCGCCAAAATTTTAATTTTATCTTGATCGTGTTCGAACTTTAGCGGTTTAATCCAAGTGTTGAATTGCTGTGCGGATAGCTCTTTTTTAAAGCGTTCGAGACAGTGAGTCCAAAAATTTTCCATTAACGGCAAAATCCAATATATATAGTATTAAAATTACAACTTCTTCTTGATTTGGCATTTTAGAGAACCGGAATGGTATAAAAACGCCTTTTGGGAATGATTGCATTACGGAAGTCATCTTAACTGAACCTATCAAAGTTATCCACAGGCGTTTTTAGACTTCTTGCACAAATAATCGTTGACACTTGGCGTTATGTACGGTAAATTGCGCGATCTTTATCGAATTATAGCTGGAGAAATACAATGAAACGTACCTATCAACCATCAAAAGTAAAACGTGCACGCACGCATGGTTTTTTAGTACGCATGAAGACTCGTGCAGGACGCGCTGTTTTATCAGCACGCCGTGCTAAAGGCCGTGCTCGTATCGGTCTATAAAGACCTATCTGGCAAATTCTCCATAATTTGCAAACTAAATTAACCAAACTTACAAAAACGGATGAATTTTCATCCGTTTTTAATTTCCGTAAGCGACTTTCCTTTCAGCACCTAAGTTTTCATTATCAGCCTAATACTTTATCCTTATTTCGTTTAGGTATGGTTGTAGGCAAAAAAACACAGAAATTGGCTGTGAAGCGCAACTACATGAGGCGTGTCTTGCGCGAATTAATGCGAAAAAAACAAGAACAGCTCTTAAATTTTGATATAGTGATACGCATTCAAAAATCGTTTTATCGTAACGATTTTGTTGCGATTGAAACAGAAGTGGATCAGATGATTGAAAAATTGAAAAAATGAAATCAATCGCAATATTATTTCTGAGATGTTATCAATTATTATTAAGTCCCTTTTTTGGTCAGCAATGTCGATTCACACCGACGTGTTCACAATACTCGATAGAGGCGATACAAAAAAAAGGAGCAATAAAAGGTATTTTTTTATCAATGAAAAGAATAGGTAAATGTCATCCCTGGTGCAAGGGTGGTCATGACCCTGTTATTTAATTTTGGAATTTTATAATTTATGGACACGAAGCGTTTAATACTGTTTGTTGTATTTTCTTTTTCAATTCTTTTGTTATGGGATACATGGCAACGTAAACATGTTCCAGTAAGCGAAGTTACAACGCAACAAGATGCGAGCGTTCCATCTTCTCAAAAATTAAATACTTCAGATGCCAAAACAATATCTCTAGATTCTAATTTCAAATTAGAAACAGCATCGCGCATTAAAGTATTAACTGACTTATATCAAATTGAAATTGATACAGCGGGTGGCGACATTCGTCGTTTACTCTTAAACAACCATTTAGCTGATAACGGGCAGGATAAATTTCTTTTATTAGATGATGCACAGAAACCATTGCTTTATGTCGCACAATCAGGGCTCATCGGTAATGATTTGCCAACACATAAATCTATATTCACATCTGAAAAAACAAATTATGTTTTAGAAAGTGGGCAAAATCATTTAGATGTTAAATTAAATTACAAAAATGAAGATGTGGAAGTTGTAAAAATTATTTCTTTCGATCGTGATAGTTATCAAATAGGTGTCCGTTATGAAATTACTAACCATAGCAAATTGGCTATTACACCAACAGCTTATTTCCAGTTGTTACATGATGATGAATCCAATCAAGGTACTAGCCTAGCACCCACATTTACCGGTGGTGCTTACTATACTGAAGCAGATAAATTTAAAAAAATTAATTTTAAAGATATGAAGAAGCGTGACTTATCACTTATTTCTATTGATGGATGGGTAGGCGTAATTCAACATTATTTTGCGAGCGCTTGGATTTTGCCTGTTAATCAAAAGCGTGAATTTTATACAAAACAAGTTGCAGATAATATTTATTCATCAGGTGTGTTAACACAACTTTCTTCTATTCAACCTGGCGAGAAAAAAGAATTTTCAACTAAACTCTACTCAGGCCCACAAATTAAAGAACAACTAGAAAAAGCCGCACCAGGTTTAACTTATACAGTGGATTATGGTTGGTTAACTTTTATTGCGTCACCTTTATTTGTCGTGCTTAATTGGATTTATAAATTAGTGAATAATTGGGGTGGAGCCATTATTCTTCTTACGGTGTTAATTAAGCTGCTCTTTTATCCACTCTCTGCAGCAAGCTATAAATCTATGGCGCAACTTCGTGAACTTGCACCGCGCTTGCAAAGCATGAAGGAAAAATTTGGTGATGATAAAGTTAAGTTTCAACAAGCCATGTTAGAACTTTATCGCACAGAAAAAATTAATCCGATGGGTGGTTGTTTACCTATCCTTATTCAAATCCCTGTTTTCATTTCACTCTACTGGGTGTTGATGGGCGCTGTTGAATTAAGACACGCACCTTTTATTTTATGGATCACTGATCTTTCTCTGAAAGATCCTTACTATGTGTTACCTATCATTATGGGTATCAGCATGATTGTACAAACAAAACTTAATCCAGCTCCTACGGATCCCATGCAAGCAAAGCTGATGATGATCATGCCAGTTGTATTCAGTATATTTTTCTTTTTCTTCCCAGCAGGCTTAGTGCTTTATTGGGTGATTAATAATCTCTTGTCCATTCTTCAACAATGGATGATTAATCGATCCATTCACGCAGCAGCATTAGCAAAGAAAGGCAATGCAGCTCGCAAATAATTTAGATACCATTGCTGCCATTGCCACACCTTCTGGTGCTGGCGGCATTGGGGTCGTGAGAGTTTCAGGTCCGAAAGCGAGTGATGTTGCAAAACATATTTTAGGTGTTTGTCTTGAAAATCGTTTAGCGTCCTACCTTCCTTTTTTAGATGTGAACGGTCAAGTGATTGATCGTGGCATTGCACTTTTTTTTAAATCCCCTCACTCATATACCGGCGAAGATATTTTAGAACTTCAAGGCCATGGCGGCATTGCTGTGATGCAACTTTTATTGGCACGCTCTATTGAATGTGGTGCAAGACTTGCGAAGCCTGGTGAATTTACCGAGCGAGCTTATCTTAATGACAAAATTGATTTAGCCCAGGCTGAAGCAGTTGCAGATTTAATTAATGCTTCAACAACTGAGGCCGCAAAAAGCGCTATGCTATCCTTAAGTGGTTATTTTTCAAATAAAATCAATGACTTACTAAAAGAACTCATCGATTTACGCATGTATGTTGAAGCTTGCTTAGATTTTCCCGAGGAAGAAATCGACTTTATTACGACTGGCAAGGTGAAAGAAAAGCTTTTAAGTCTAAAGTTGCGTGTGGATGAAGTGACTTCATCTGCTAAACAAGGCCTCTTATTGCGTGAAGGTTTGACCGTTGTTTTGGTGGGCCAGCCCAATGTGGGCAAGTCGAGTTTGCTTAATCAATTGTCCGGCAATGATCAGGCGATCGTGACTTCTATTCCTGGCACAACACGCGACCCCATTAAAAGTGAAATCCAAATCGATGGCATTCCGGTTCATGTAATTGATACTGCCGGTTTAAGAGATACAAGTGATGAAATTGAAAAAATGGGCATCGAAAAAACATGGATTTCGATAGAAAAGGCCAATATCGCATTATTTTTAGTGGATGCTGGTAAGGGTATTACCGATTACGAGAAA
>JBEEPP010000060.1:0-4980 GCA_041191045.1 Pseudomonadota bacterium | reverse complement strand
ATTCTATCGTTTGCAGTTTTATTTGAAACAAAAATAGATAAACAGACTAAAAATAAGAGGCTTCGACAATCTAATACCTTTAATTACAGAGATTTAAATTTTTTTAAATTACTGAAAATTTCATTTTTTATAATGATATTTTGAGTTAACCAAAACAATGCTATATAAATAAATGATGATAAGAAATATTGGGGTAAATATTCCCACCCATGTAATAAGCTCTCTGCTAGAGATGGACTTCCAAATCTTCCAGAAAAAAGATAATAAGTTTGTGTAGAAATTAAAAAAGCCACAACTACTGCAACTGAGACATAAGGAATAAAAATTGATAATTTTTGTAAACATTTTTGTTTATTTAAAAAATATCCACATACCCAAAGGCTAGCATAAGCAGGAATTAGCCCCCAATAACCTTTTGTTAAACAAAATCCTAGTTTTGGATCTAAAGCTGATGCACCAAAATCTATAAATAATCCAAGTAAAAACAGAGTAATAAAAAACCTAATGCTTTTTAGATATATTCCACCAATTAGAAAAAGAGCAAGGCTCGCGTCAGGTAAAGCATATAGTGTTGTTACATGATTTCCTCGCGTTATTAACATCAAAAATGATATGACTAAAGTTAAAAAAAACTCATTTGAGTTAGGCTTGGGTAATTTAAAAGTCATAATTTTCCTTAAATTTATTGTGGTTCATATCGTAATGAGATAAAAAAACTTTGACTCGGTGTTTGATATCGAAAACCATCAGTATTTGGATTTCCCTCATAAGCGAAAGTATAATTTTTATCTAAAAAATTATCTATTCGCGCATTCATTTTTAGATCTTTATTAATTTGATATTCAGCAAATAAATTTGTTCTTATATAGCCAGGTATATTATAAAGATTCTCTGCGTCATTATATCTATTTCCCGATCCGATAGCTTCAAAACCTAAATTCCAACTTTGAACATAATAATTTATACCCACTGTACCAAAAAAATTGCTTCTCCTTGGTAAATATTTATTAGCACTTTCGTTCATTGGGGATTGAACTGTGAAACTACTTTTGACTAGAAAATGATTAATAAATTGACTGCCTGATATTGTCGCGCCATATATTTCAGCAGTATTAATATTATATGGTTTCCAGCCAGTTGTAATATCTGAAATAATAAAATCTGTTATTTTATTTTTAAATGCAACGAGAGAAAAAATATTTGATTCAAATTGATATTTAAGATTTGCTTCAATATTTTTTGATTTTTCTGGTTGTAAATCAGGATTAGCAGAGCTTCCTGCGTATAGATAATTAAATGTTGGGGATCTAAAGGCAGTTCCGATTGAAGATGCTATTGACCAATTAGAATCAATTGCATATGAATAGCCTAAATTTCCTGTCGTGGCATCTCGATAGGCGCTGTTAAAGTCTTTCCTTATGTTAGCTTGAAAATTATGGCTGGCTTGGTTTAGATTATAACCGATCATATATGCATCATTTTGCCGATCTTTTTTTGAGTAACTTGTATCTGTGACGTTAATTTTCTGATCAAGTTTATCGTACAATAAAATGAGTGAGCCTATAGGAAGAGTTAAATCATTTTGCCAAGTGATTTGATTTTGAATTGTTCGATAAACGTTATCAGCTTCTCTTGTAGCGCCGGAAATAAACCTTTGTTTTTCGACATACTCATCGATTCCTTGACCTACTCTAAAACTAGATTTCCAATAACTAGTAAGTTGACTATTAACCGTGCTACTGAAACTTTCTTGATCCTGAGTATTTCTCCAATCAATATTTGGAGCCCAATCCGCATAGCGGTTATCATATTTATTTCTACCTTGGCTTAAAAAGTATTGAAAGCTTAAATTGTGGTTTTCATTAATTTTATGACTTAGAGATGCAGAAACACTTTTATTTCTGTAGCCATCCTTATCCAAATTATAAATATTCGCTGTTGCTGCCGGATTTGTGTTGGGTTCGAAAGCAGAAAATCCTGTTGAGTTCTGACTAGATAGATTGATAGCATAAGAAGTTATCTCGTCACCTCCTCTTATACCACCCTGGGCTATGGAAGTATTGTATTTGCCGTAACCATAAGAAAAATAAGGTTTAAAACCATTCAAACCTTTTTTTGTAAATATTTGAATGACGCCACCAATAGCATCTTGACCATATAAGCTCGAGGCTGGCCCCCTAACAATTTCAATTTTTTCAATTTGCGATAAGGGGATATTTTCAATAGCAGTCAGGCCCGACGTGACTGAATCGATCCTAATCCCATCTAATAATATTACCGAATGTGTTGAGCTAGAACCTCTTAGAAATAGCGTAGAAACTTTTCCCTGTCCTCCATTATTTGATATTTCTATTCCAGGCTGTCTTTGCAGAAGCTCAGAAAGTAAAGAAGGTCCAGCAAGTTTGATTTCTTCTTCAGAGATTGTAGTTATATCTGCAATGACATTTTTTTTGTGAACAGGAGTCCGAGTGGCTGTCACAAAAACATCTGAGGTTTTAAGCGTGGTATCTGCGATAGCATGAATTGTAAAAATTTGACTCAAGCACGCTGACAAAAGCGTAATCTTTTTCATAGTAATCCCCTGAATAATCATGCAACCCCGCATGAGATTAATTAAGCAGAGATACCTTTAGGAATAAAAAAGAGAAATAGCACTCACTCTTTCAATACCACTCCCCGTAGTATTTCTGTGTGAGTTACTAGGCCGGTCTCCGGACTTGTAAGATTTGATTCATGGCCTTCCCGAAATAAATTCAGTGGCATGTGTTATGAATCCACGCTTACTTACCGTTGCGGGGGCAGTATAGGAATTGTCATTAAACTCACCTATTTCCCAGTTTCAATGTTTTCTTAAATGATTAACTTCAAGAAGACATCACCTAACAACTTGAAATCATCGTAACACATCTTTGCTATACTAAAACTTAGTGATTTATAAATTTATGGATTGCAATTCAAAGGATATTTAGTTATGGCAAGAACAGTTAAATGTGTGAAGTTAGGTAAAGAGTTAGATGGTTTAGATTTTCCTCCTTATCCAGGCCCTTTAGGTAAGCGTATTTTTGAAAGTGTATCAAAAGAAGCCTGGGCTGGATGGCTTAAACATCAAACGATGTTGGTTAATGAAAATCGGTTGAGTTTTGCAGATCCGGCTGCACGAAAATATCTTAGCGAACAAACCGAGGCTTATTTCTTCGGGGAGGGTGCAGATCAAGCATCAGGATACGTGCCACCTAAGAGCTAGATAAAAAGGTAATAAAAAAGCGCTTATAAATGATAAGCGCTTTTTTTATTTCAAGAACATGAGTTATTCTTTAATAGTCTTTTGAATTTCTTTGATACTTGCGTGACGAATGTCTTTACCTTTGACAGTGTAGACAATATATTCAGAAATGTTTTTTGCATGGTCGCCAATACGTTCAATCGCTTTAGCAACAAACATCACTTCAAGTGACATGGAAATCGTTCTTGGATCCTCTAACATGAAGGTGACAAGCTGACGAATGGTTGAACGGTATTGTTCATCAACTAATTCATCTTTTTTGGCAATCTCAACTGTTTTGCTTACATCCATACGTGCAAATGAATCGAGGGATGTTCTTAACATTTGACGAACTACTTCCACCATCGTTTTGACTTCACTAAAGCGAAGCTTAGTCATACGATTATCTTCATTGATACGCAGTGCAGTTCTTGCGATTTTTGTGGCTTCATCACCAATACGTTCAAGATCGGTAATAGTTTTTAAAATCATCATGATCATACGAAGGTCACCTGCTGCAGGCTGACGTCTTGCTATAATTCGAGAGCAATCTTCGTCTACTTCGATTTCAAGTTCGTTGACACGTTGATCAGAATCCATGACACCTTGAGCCATTTGAGGATCAGACTTTACAAGCGCTTCGATTGCATTGACAAGTTGTTCCTCTACAATGCCGCCCATTTCTAAAACTTTTGCACGGACTGACTCGAGTTCATTGTCGTATTCTTTATAGGTGTGTTCTGAAGCCATAATCGTTACCTTAAGTTTAATGTATCAATTTTATTACTAAAATATGACATTTTTATGTCGAAATAGTTTTATTTAGCAATGGTTTTAACGCCATCATTTGTAGCTAACAGAAGCACATTGGCAGGCCTTGCTGCAAATAAACCGTTTGTGACCACGCCCACAATTTGATTGATCATTGCTTCCATCGCGACAGGGTCTTTAATGACAAGACCATGCACATCCAAGATGACGTTGCCGTTATCAGTTGTAAAATTTCTTAATTGTGGCTGCCCACCTAATTTAGTGAGCTCTCTTGCTACATAACTTTTAGCCATCGGAAGCACTTCCACAGGTAAAGGGAACTTACCTAATACGGGTACATATTTTGTTTCATCACAGATACAGATAAAGGTTTTAGCAACTGCCGCTACAATTTTTTCTCGGGTTAACGCACCACCACCACCTTTGAGCATATGCATGTGTTCAGTGATCTCGTCCGCACCATCGACATAAATATCCATACTATTGACGCTATTAAGGTCAAAAACTTCAATGCCATGTTTGCGTAAACGATCTGCAGAAGCCTCGCTACTTGCAACTGCACCATCAATCTTATGTTTTACTTTTGCTAATTCATCGATAAAGTAATTTGCAGTAGAACCTGTCCCTACACCAATGATTCCAGACTTCACATATTCAATCGCAGCCTTTGCAACCTGTTGTTTTAATTCGTCTTGCGTGAATGCCATTTTTACTTAAACCTTTATATTTTATTTATAATGATGTTTTAACATCTATCATACACGCCAAGGCGACTCTTGAAAATTAGCATATGAAGAACGACTACGTAAAACGTATTAATGAAGCGCGTGTATATGACGTGGCAAAGAAGTCGCCGCTTGAATTTCAGACACATCTTTCCAGTCGTTTTCATAATCAGATTTTCTTAAAACGTGAAGACCTGCAACCTGTCTTTTCATTTAAATTAC
>JBEEPP010000059.1:0-5019 GCA_041191045.1 Pseudomonadota bacterium | reverse complement strand
TTAACTCAAAATATCATTATAAAAAATGAAATTTTCAGTAATTTAAAAAAATTTAAATCTCTGTAATTAAAGGTATTAGATTGTCGAAGCCTCTTATTTTTAGTCTGTTTATCTATTTTTGTTTCAGATAAAACTGCAAACGATAGAATCAATAAACCTCAAGAGAGATGAGAATGAAATTTTTAACTCTACTTTATTCACTTCTCATTACATCTAGTCTATATGCTGAAATCCAAACTAGTTTTTGTAATGCAATTGATGGGGGAGCTTTGTCAGTTCAATTTGATGAAGCGAAGCAAATTGTTATAGTCAATAAAATCCCCCAAACTAAAGTATCTATTGATGAGAAAAGTATGCGCTTTTGGAATGATAAATATGCTTATACTTTTAATAGAGAAAATGGGGCGATGATGGTATATCTGGGTGAAGAGGTTGTAGGTGTATTAGAATGTTCAGTCAAAAAATAATATTCATCAACTAATTTCCAGACAAATCAATTTTGCATATAAAATTTATAAAAACTATTTTTTAATAATTTTTAGTATGAGAATGAGCGCAATAAGTTGAGGAATAACAAACCCTAAAATATTTTGTGGAGCAATCCCCACAAATGTATCAGTTAAACTTCGAGCAAAGGTCACAGCAGGATTACAAAAGAAAGTAGATGAAGTAAACCAATAGCCTGCGGTCACCGTAAGGGCTACAATCATCGCGATTTGTTTCTTGGCATATTTCAATCCCAAATAAATCACTATAAGTAAGATGAGTGTGGCGATCAGTTCACTGAACCAAATTCCTAATCCAGTTCTTATCTTTGTTGATGCTTGAAGGATAGGAAGATTAAACATCAAATGTGTCATCCAAACACCTGAAATTGCTCCAGTAATTTGTGAACTAATATAAGGTAATAGATCTTTGCGTTTTAGTTGTTTGTGGGTGCATGCCATCATACTGACTAGTGGATTAAAGTGTGCCCCTGAAATCGGACCTAAAATCATTATCAATACATAAAGACCAGCGCCTGTAGCAATGCTATTGCCAAGAAGTGTCACAGCATCATTGCCGGACGCGAGTCCTTGGCCCATAAAGCCTGATCCTGTGATGATGGATAATAATGCTGCAGTACCAAAGAATTCTGTGAGATATTTTTTATTTATCATGGATGTCTTGAATCGCTTTCTTTAGGGATGATGCATCTAATTGATCGATAGGCAGCTTAATAAGCGCTTCAATGTTCTTCTTTAATCCTAATAATGTTTTTTGAAATGCGTCCCTCTTAGTCGCATCTGTTCCTTCAACGCTCGCAGGATCAGGAAATCCCCAATGTGCTATTGATGGATGACCTAGCCAAATAGGACAGGCTTCATTTGCCGCGTTATCACATACTGTAATAATAAAATCCATTTGTGGTGAATCAGGCAAACTATACTCATCCCAATTCTTTGATCGTAACTTCTCTTTTGGATAACCCATTTCAATCGCTAATTCCGAAGCAAAAGGACTGACTCGTCCTGCTGGATTGGAACCTGCTGAAAAACCAAGAAATTTACCGCCACTCAAAGTAGTCACAAGTGCTTCGGCCAAAATACTTCGGGCAGAATTGCCGGTGCAGAGAAAGAGAATATTGTAGGGTTTCATATCAAAATTATAAAGGATGATAAATGACAAAATTGTGACATTTATCCCCTTATCTTCACTGTTCTTTTACAGGATATTTCAGAACCCTACCACCCCTTGGCTAGACAACTATAAAACCTCGGATTAGCCAATCACCGCTTGGGGGAGATAAAAAAGGCTATTCTTGCTATAATTTACTTCTTCATAACTTTTTTACCATTTTTATGGTGAAATTTTATCTGGCTTTAAGCCCTTTTTCATATAACGTTATGAAAATTAAATAGTTCTCATTAAAACAGGATTTTTTTAGTATTTCTGACTATATCATTGCATCTAATACAATAAAAAAACGATGAAGTTTGGTATAACTATTAATAAAAAACCAGTTTAACCATAAGATAAAAAATACGATGCCATTAAGCCCAATATCAAGATTGTTTAGCTTGCTAAAACTTGAAAAGCACGACTTAAAAATATTGCCAATGCTTATTTTTGGCTATGGCTTAATTAGTATTGCAACACCTGTTTCTGTTCAAGCCATGGTGAATATTGTGTCCATGGGCTCAATGCTTCAGCCGCTTTATATCATTAGCATTATCCTCTTTTCACTCTTGCTGCTATCAGGGGTGCTTTATGTCTTTGAATCTTTCATCGTAGAACTTATTCAACGTAGGGTATTTGTTCGAACGGCGATACAAACCGCTCAAAATGCTAAAGAAATAGAAATAGGCCTTTATGATAAGAATGATCCTGCAGAGCTCGTTAACCGCTTTCTTGATGTCAGTACTGTCCAAAAATCTATTGCGGTTTTATTAACCAGTGGATTAACTTCATTCCTACAAATAGTAATTGGTAGCTTTGCTTTAATTTTTTATAGTGCATTTTTTTCAGTATTCATTTTTGTCATCATTGGTTTTTTGATTTTCATCATTCGCTCAATCGGACAACATGGAAGTAAAACTGCCATTAAGGAGTCAAAATCTAAATATGAAATGGTGCATTGGTTAGAGACCATTACAAAAAATATATATGCCTTTAAGTTCTATGACGGTGAAAAGCGGGTGGCAAAGCAAACGCATGAATATGTTCAACATTTCATTGAAAATCGGTCCAAGCATTTTAATATCCTGATATGGCAAAATATAACTGCTACATTAATTTACGCTGTCGCTGGCACTGGGCTTCTAGCATTAGGTGGCAGCTTAGTTATCAAAGGACAAATTAATATAGGTCAGTTTGTTGCTTCTGAACTGATTATTTTTGGCGTTCTCAACGGTATAGTCCGCTTAGTCAATTTGCTAGAGTATTTTTACGACCTGATGGCTGCTTTAGATAAAATTGGCGTTTTAGAAGACTTGCCACAAGAATTCAACGGTACACATAGTGTCGATGAATTAGATATCACTTCGATTAAAGTCCAATCTGTCGACTTTGCTTATTCAAGCTATATACAGCCACTAAAAAATATCAGCTTTGAATTACAAAAGGGAGAAAGTTTAGCTATTTTGGGTGATTCTGGATCGGGCAAATCTACCTTATTAAGTCTCATTACCAAGCTTCGCTCACCAAATGCGGGGCACATTACTATCAACCAGCTAGATCTCAGACACCTCAATAATAATGCCTTAAGAAACAGGATGGGCTTTGCTAAAAATATTGAAATTGCAAATGGCTCGATACTGGAAAATATCTGCCTAGGGCGTGATATTCCCTTAACAAAGGTTAATTCAATAATCAGCGAGCTAGGTTTAACGGATAGTTTCAACTGTTTTCCGGCAGGTTTAGATACTCCAATTAACATATCGGGTTCGCCCCTTTCAAGCAGGCAATTACAACTTCTAATGATTGCCCGAGCTATCATTGCAAGTCCTGACATAATGATCATAGATGATTTGCTTGATAGCTTTAACGAAACTGAATTAGACACCATGATGAAGTTGTTTAAAAAACATAAAAATGAATGGATTTTAATTATCAGCACTCGCTTCGAGCATATTGCAAAACGTTTTGACAAGACATTAAATCTTGAATGAATTGAGCTTCAATAATGTTTAAAAATAAAAAACACATTTTCGAATCTACGATGAGACTTGGTAACACCCCAGATCAAGTAAATCGTTTGTTTAAGATTTTAATTTGGGCATTTTTTATCATTCCCCTTATTTTTTTATTTCTCCCTTGGCAACAAAATATCTCCGCCAGAGGAAAAGTTACTGCGTTTGCTCCTTTTGAAAGGGCACAAACCATTGACGCACCAATTCAAGGCTTGATTGCTCAATGGCATGTGCAAGAAGCATCGCAGGTAAAGACTGGTGATTTGCTGCTTGAAATGCGAGATATCGATCCAAATTTTAAAAAGCGTATCGAATCTCAGCGAGATAATTTATCCAACAGACTGCAAGCAAAAAAAGAAGAATTAAATTCATATGAGATGCAACAGAAAAATATGAAGATAGCTCGTGATGCAAAAATTGCTTCCGCTAAATTTAAACTCGATGTGGCTGAGCAAAAAATTCGTGCAGCTTCTGAATCTATGATTTCTGCCCAAGCTACTCTTGATACTGCCGAATTTCAAGTCAAACGATTGCAACGCTTACTTGAAGATGGTCTAGTTTCAAAGCGTGACGAAGAAGTTGCTGAGCGGGATTACGAGGTGGCAAAACGGAGTTTTGGAAGTGCGCAGGCACAACATCAATCAGCACTGGCAGAATCTAAGTCAGCAAAAGCCGAAATTCGACAAGTCCAATCCGACACCCAGGCAGAATTAGAATCTACCTCGGCAATCATTAAAAAAATCTATGGCGAGTTAATGGACTCTGAAAATAGCCTGACTAGCTCTGAAATATCTGTTTCACGGCAGGATACTCAAAAAGTACTAGCGCCAAGGGATGGTGTCGTTTTTAGATTGCCTTTCAACTCATCCTCACAAATTGTATCTCAAGGCGAAGCACTATTAGTCATTCAACCTAATACGAATGCTCCAGCTGTTGAGTTCATAGTCGACGGTCGTGATGCTCCTCTAATAAAAAAAGAAAGCAAGGTAAGGTTGGAGTTTGAAGGTTGGCCTGCCATACAAGTGCCAGGCTGGGCAAACGTTGGTGTAGGAACCTTTGGTGGCAAGGTGGGATTTATTGATCCAATTGATAATGGCACGGGTAACTTTAGGGTCATGATAGTACCAGATCCTACTGAACAACCCTGGCCGCAATCAAATTTCTTAAGACAGGGTATTAGTGCAAAAGGTTGGATCCTGCTTGAGAAAGTCAGTATAGGTTACGAATTATGGCGAATATTTAACGGCTTCCCACCCAGAATACCTGGCGACTCTGTGCAGTCTAAAAGCACAAAACAAAACAAAAAATGATCCAACAATCCACTCATAAAAAAGTGGCTAGAAGCCAG
>JBEEPP010000058.1:0-5024 GCA_041191045.1 Pseudomonadota bacterium | reverse complement strand
TCGTTAAATATTGAGCGAGCTCTAAAAGCTGAGATTCAATGTCAGAAGATTCGCTTCCGCTCGCATATTTTCCGATAATTGCGACTGATTTATAGAGACTTTCCATAATTGAATTAAAGCATACTTAAGACGTAAGAATATATAGCAATTTAATATAGAAAAACTTAGTATATAAGCATTCATTTACAAAAGTCCTGCGTGTTAGAATGGCTTATTAACCTTGAAAATTAGGCTTTACGGAGTATTTTAAAGCATATCGATTTATATGAATAACTCTATTTGATGATGCTAGATAAGCGCGCCCAAATTCTTTTAAAAACCCTCATTGAACAACACATTCATGATGGTCAGCCTGTGGCCTCTAGAACCCTTTCTAAATCATCAGGCCTTGATTTAAGTCCGGCTTCTATTCGGAATACTATGAAGGATCTTGAGGACCTCGGTTTTATTACAAGCCCTCACACATCGGCAGGAAGAATTCCTACGCAATTAGGTTATAGGCTTTTTGTGGACTCTCTTCTAACTGTTAAGCCTTTAGACGATAAAATGGTCACCTCATTAAAAGATCAAATGAATATCGGTGACAATAAAAAAATTATTAATAATGCTGCAGATATCTTGTCGACACTGACTCATTTTGCTGGTGTAGTTCTCATTCCTAAAGCAAAAAAAACAACCTTCAAACACTTAGAATTTATTGGCTTGTCTGAGAAAAAAATTCTTGTAATTATCGTAACAAATGATGGTAACGTTCAAAACAGAATTGTGATGACTGAAAAGCATTACACTCACGATGATTTAATTGAGGCTGCAAATTATTTTAATCATAACTTTAGCGGTAATACTTTTGCTAAAGTTAAAGATACGCTTGTGGAAGAGTTATCTAAAATGCATGCTGATATGATTAAACTTATGACAGCAGCTATTGAAGTAGGTAATGATGTTATTTCTCCTGAAAGTGAATCGATTGTGATTACAGGGCAAAGTAATCTTATTCAATCTGAAGAACTCGCGAAAAATATATCAAGTTTAAGAAAAATTTTTGAAGTCTTTGAAAAGCGCACAGCTCTCATGAAACTTCTAGATAAAAGTCAACTTGCCGAAGGCATTCAAATATTTATTGGAAATGAATCAGGCTATTCATCTTTAGATGAATGCAGTCTCATCACCTCCCCTTATGAAACAGATGGCGAAATCGTAGGCACCTTAGGTGTGATTGGACCGACAAGAATGGCTTACGAAAGAGTCATTCCTATTGTAGATATCACAGCAAAACTTCTTTCTAACGCACTGAGTCAACATTAAATGAATTACTTCACAAAAGAACCTCAATATCAACATGGCGATGTGCCAAAAATTGGCATCATACTTGCAAACCTTGGCACTCCAGATTCTCTCAGCACTCATGCTGTAAGAAAATACTTACAGCAATTTCTTATGGATCGTAGAGTTGTCGAAGTGCCTCGATTTATTTGGTGCTGGATACTTCATTTTATTATCCTGGTCTTTAGACCAGCAAGTTCAGCTAAAAAATATGCGAAAGTTTGGACTAAGAAAGGGTCTCCACTTTTAGTTAATGCTACAAATCAAACAAAAGCATTAAGCGCAAAAATTAAAAAAACAGTTTCTCAGCCCGTTGAAGTGGAATTAGGCATGTCTTATGGAAACCCTTCAATAAAAAATGCATTACTCAAATTAAAAGAAAGAAATTGTACTAAAATTCTTTTGCTTCCCCTTTACCCTCAATATGCCGCTTCATCAAGCGCATCAGCAATGGACGCCTTATGGCGCGTACTTCTTAAAACAAGAAATGTTCCTGCTGTGAGAACAGTAAGAAATTATCATGACCACCCTCTTTACATTAATGCCCTTAAATCATCTGTTTTAAAGTTCTGGAAGAGAAATGGAAGACCATCAAAATTAATTATGAGCTTTCATGGCATACCAAAAAAATCATTAATGCAAGGCGACCCTTATCATTGCGAATGCTATAAAACTGCACGCTTACTTGCGGAGGCTTTGAAATTAAAAGAAAGTGAATATATGGTGTCGTTCCAATCGCGTTTTGGAAGAGCTGAATGGTTAAAACCTTATTACGCTGAAGTGATGGCTAATTTGGGCAAAAAGAAAGAAAAGAATGTGCATGTCATTTGTCCTGGATTCTCAAGTGACTGTCTAGAGACTTTAGAAGAAATTAATATTGAAGGTAGGCATATTTTCTTAAGTCATGGCGGTAAAAGTTTTAGCTATATTCCAGCCCTCAATGACGATCCAGAATGGATTACTGCAATGCAAGGTATAATTCTAGAAAATTTACAAGGCTGGATTGATAAGAGCTGGACGGCAAAAAAAGAGGCTCAAAATTCAGCAATCACTAAAAAAAGAGCGCTCCTCGTAGAAAAGAAGCAGTCTTAATTATTTAAAGATAACACCCATTATGATAATACTGACTGGTGGTGCTGGCATGATCGGAAGCGTCATAGCTTGGCATCTTAATACCATCCTTGACCGAAAAGACATCATCATTGTGGACGACATCCAACACCCGGATCAATGGAATAATTTAAGCAAACGAACATATATAGATTATCTTGATAAAGATGATCTTTTTCCTTGGCTTGAAAAAAAACAAGATATTGAAGCCATTATTCATATGGGTGCAATCAGCGCTACAACTGAAACTGATTTCAACAAACTCTTAAATCATAATATCCGTTACAGCCAAAATTTATGGCGCTATGCAAGCGAACATAAAATTCCTTTTCTTTATGCAAGCTCCGCAGCTACTTATGGTGGAGGTGAGTTTGGCTATGATGATAAAGAATCTGAGCTAAGCAAACTAAGGCCACTAAACGCTTACGGCTATTCAAAGCAATTTTTTGACCAATGGGTTGTTCAACAAGTTCTAGCGAAAGAAAAAACACCACCACATTGGTGTGGTTTCAAATTCTTTAATGTTTATGGCCCAAACGAATATCATAAAAATAGAATGGCAAGCGTTGTATTTCATTCATTTAACCAACTGAAAAAAGATGGCGAAATAAGGCTCTTTAAAAGTGATCGTCCAGACTATCAAGATGGTATGCAATTGCGAGATTTTATTTACGTCAAAGATGCAGCCGCAGCTGTCTTACATTTTTTAAGCCACAAAGACCATTCAGGTATTTATAATGTAGGCACAGGAAAAGCATCGAGCTTTAAAGCATTAGCTGAGTCACTCGTTAAAAGTCTAGAGGGCGATCTTGGTGTAATTAAATACATTGATATGCCAAATGACCTTAAGGGAAAATATCAATATTTTACTGAAGCTAACATTAAGAAACTAAAAGATGCGGGATATACAAAACCTTTCTTAACGATTGAAGAAGGTGTTAAAGATTACGCAACAAATTACTTAACAAAAAGTGATACATACGCATGAGTGAAAATATTAAAAAAATAGAATCTATCTTTAAGAGTCATCTTGATACGATTCATAAACTATCCTCAGTTATTAATAATGTGAATGAAGTTGCAGATATTATTAAAAAGACACTTCACGCTGGCGGCAAAATATTAATTTTTGGCAATGGCGGAAGTGCCTCCGATAGTCAACATATTGCGGCTGAAATTGTTGGTCGATTTGTTAAAGAAAGAAAAGGTTTGCCCGCAATTGCACTAACTACAGACACATCAATTCTCACAGCAGTTGGAAATGATTATGGCTTTGAACATATTTTTTCAAGACAAGTTGAAGCATTATGCTTAAAAAATGATGTGGTGATTGGCATCTCTACTTCAGGTAATAGTAAAAATGTGGTGAAAGGTTTAGAAAAAGCAAATGCATTAGGTGCCATTACCATTGGATTAACAGGTGGTGATGGTGGTCTTATTAAAAAAATATCAAATCATAGTATCGTTGTAAATTCCAATGAAACAGCAAGAATTCAAGAGGCGCATATCTTAATCGGACATACGCTTTGCGAACTTATTGATGAAAATAACTAACAGATGACTGATATCGACATTATCAAAAATAAATTCAATGCTCGCAATCAATGGGCATTAGTTATTGGCGACTTAATGCTTGATCGTTATTTAATTGGTAACGTATCAAGAATTTCTCCTGAAGCACCTGTCCCCGTCGTAAAACTTAAAGAGTCTTTTGATCGTATTGGAGGATCTGGAAATGTTGCTGCAAATTTATCGCTCTTGGGAATTAAAACAGTACTAGCTGGCCAGATTGGTGATGATATAGATGGAAAAAAACTACTTGAGATTCTTAAAAAAAATCATATTGGTGTAGATGGCATCATTAAAGATAAGAATCCGACTACAACAAAAACACGGATTATTGGTGAACATCAGCAAATGATGAGAATCGATCAAGAAGCAACCTCTGACCTTATCGACTCTAACGCACTTATTAAAAAAATTACAACGCTTCTTAATAAAAAACCATCCATAGTGATACTTTCTGATTATGCAAAAGGTGTTTTAAGTGAACGTTTATGTCAGCATGTCATCAAAATTGCTCGATCAAAAAAAATACCTGTACTAGTCGACCCCAAGGGTATTCATTATGAAAAATATAAAAATGCAACGGCTATTACACCCAATAAAAAAGAAGCGATTGAAGCTTGCCATATTCATGTCACCAAAAATACTAATTTTTTAATGCCACTTTTAAAATTAAAGAAATCTCTCAATTTACAATTTATAGCAATGACAAAAGGTGAGGATGGCATTGATTTAATACAAGGTAATACGATTAAGAATTTACCCGCTGTCAATCAACAACAAGTATTTGATGTTTCAGGAGCTGGCGATACAGTTATTGCCACTCTTGCGGCATGTATGATTGCAAAAATGCCTATTGAAGCCTCACTGAACATTGCTAATATTGCTGCAGGTATAGTGATTGGCAAATTAGGTACGATTCCTATTACACTTGCAGACTTAATTAAAACCTTAAGCTCGCAACACTCAGATCAAGAGAAAAAAATTCACTCGCTTGAAAGCCTCATGGAGCAAGTAGTCATCTG
>JBEEPP010000057.1:0-5285 GCA_041191045.1 Pseudomonadota bacterium | reverse complement strand
GATCACATCATTCGACTAAAAGCCACCCCCATATTACTACCCGAAGTTCGTGTGGGGAACTATGCTAGAGAATTAGTCTCTCATGCCGCCCAAAAACTAATGCAGAATTTTTCTCTAAAGTTTTACGGCAAGGCCATTTACAGACAAAGCACCCAAATAAATCAACAAACCAGCGAGTGGCAGGAAATCATCTATGCGACTAAATCAAGCAATAGTCGCTTAGAAGGAACCGCTGTATTAAAGGGTCGATATGCGGCTCAGGATGCGGTCTATAAATTTGAAGACTTCTCCTATTATACCAAAGCCTACGGACTCATCGACCTCGATACGAACAGGCACGCAGTCATTAGCCTAACAGGTAGTGATCTATACCACTACAGCATCGCGAACCTTCGAAAAGAGGGCGAGCGGGAAATAGCGGAGATCCACTTTACCAATAAATTGCCAGCCCAAGCAAACTCTAAATATGGAACCGTTTTCATAGACACCGACACCTATGATATTTTGAAAATTACCTTTATTACCCACTCCGATTTAGGATCGAAACTTAAGAATAAGCATCCGCTTTGGGTAATGAAAATGGTCAACCCAAAATATGAATTCGAAATAAGCTTTAAAGATGTTGCCGGTGGCCGATCGATAGAATACCTGAAAGTACAATACCGCGTGGATTACCACTTAAAAAAAGAAATCCTACCCATTCACGTTTCCTCGTTGACTTATCTCTATGAAACGAGTACCCAAGCAGTTACGATGAACTATGAAAAAGCGAATGCAGGTGGGAATGATAGGGATCTAATAAAAAAGTTCGCCTATGACCCAGAATATTGGAAAAGAAATACCGTCATAGAACGCACTCCTGAACAAAACAAGGCCATTCAAAATCTGGAGGGGAAAGGTGCGTTTGGGAACGCGCTGGGAATTAAAAAGAACTAATTATGGCAATAGTATCCCCTTTTGACTCCATGATTGCAGGTATGCTGGTTCGAATGATAATCTGTATTGCTGTTATATTGATTTTGAAAACAGCCCGTAAGATTGGTTCAGATTGATACTTCATTCAGTCTAAAATTATCAGTTTCTTGATAATTTAATTGAGCGTTCACCGATACAGTTGTTTATCAAATAAAGAACCTTACATTTACCTCGGCCTAAGCAATCAATTAGGCCCCATCTGTTCCCCCATCATCTATTGTATTTGCTTTTGAATGACGTCTACTGAATAGGTGCGCTTCATTCCATTTGATTCGATGGTGCAACCCGAAAAACCAGACAAGAGTAGGGATAAAAATTAAAATTTTAAGGCAATGAAAAAAGTTCTTTTAGGCATTTTAACCTGCACCACCATGATTCTAGGAACCAAGGGGATATTAAGAAATAAAAGTGCAAATGTTGGGTATGTTGTAGCATCTTATGTTACAACAAATGGAGCAGCACAAGCAACGGTTGCAGGAGCTGTTAGTGCAGTAGGCCCAATAGCAGCAGCTAGACTTGGAGCCCAAGTAGGCGTTAGAGTTGGGGTTATAGCTGCTGGACCATGGGGGATGCTAATTGGAGGTGCTGTAGGGGCGCTTTAATGAATTATACGAGAATTTGATTTTTAAAGTCAAATTCTCGTATCAAAATAAATCTAAATACATATGGAAATTTGCTTCATAATCTCTTTTGGCTTAGTCCTCACCCTATTAGCAACAAAAATTCTTTTACTATTTGTTTCGTGTATAATTACAAATTCATTACAACCATTTAGAGACATTGAATACAAAGAGGATGCATTTCAATACCTCTCTATCTACCTTCTATTTTTTGGCGTATCCTATTTAATGCAAAGGGGTGGGATTTTTGAGAATAACACTGAATCTTTTGTAACTATCTGGATAATAACATTCCTATTTTCGCTTATCCCGCTTAGCGTTCTATATATCATATCACCAATCTATTATTTATTAAAATCTAAGAAAAATCATTCTTTAATTGAGAGGGACCTAGTTGATCGATTCTATGGTAATCAAAAAATATTTGTAATTGAGGATGGAGGGGCCAATGCTTTTGCTTCTGGTATTATTCCTTTCACAAAAGTAATATTGTTGACAAAAAGCATATTCGAACAAGTCTCAAAGGAAGGCCTACATGCAATTGTAGCTCATGAATTAGGTCACCTAAAATTAAATCATTTACGTAAACTATATATCATCAATATCGTATTGTTAGCAATAACAACTTTAGTCTATAGCCTATTGATTTTACCACATATGGCTAGTCCATATTATGTGTATTATTTAATGGCTTTTGGAGGTGTGTTTTATGGTCTCATACCTATGTTGATTTTAGGGTTTTTTCAAAAAAAATTTGAAACTCAAGCTGATGCATATGCGGCACGTAAAGTTGGTAAAAAAGCAATGATTACTGCATTAGAAGATTTAAATAAAGCAACCAAAGGCCAAATGGAGAGATGGTCTCCTAACTATCCAACACTAGATCAAAGAATTAGCCATGTTGCCAACCTTACGATTTAATAGGATATTACTTTTAGGGTTAATTGGGGTACTAAGTTATTTCATAGGCTTTTTTTATGACCTACCCCAAATTGGCCATAAAGAGTTATTCATAGAATTAAGAAAAAATATCAACCATTGGGAGCTATTTATTTTCCTATTCTTTACCAATTTGAAAGTTGGTATATTAATTCTGTTGGTGGGATATATTACCGGGGGGATTGCTTCAGTTATGGTATTTACTTGGAATTCATTTTCACTTGGAATGTTAATAAGTGGAATAAATTCATCGTTTTTAAACCCTTTAATTGTAATTGAAAAACAAATTTTACCTCATGCAGTAACAGAAATTATAGCTTTCTTCATATGGACCTACCTTAGCTTTGAAGGGATTCCATTTATGAGAAAAATAGTTGTAAATTCTGAATTTGCCATTGAATTAATTCCCTCTCCTAAATTACTCATTGTGCCTACAGGGCTTCTTGCTTTATCAGCATTAATTGAATCATTTATATCATTTAATTAACACAATATGAAAATTGAGGGCATTGGTGGTTACATCAAAATTCTATTACTTTATACGAGTCTAATTTTCTTAGCAGGTATAATTAAGACAGAGATTCTTATTGAAAATCAACCTCATTCTATTAAAGGGATTGCTAGAATTTCAAGCATATTAAGCATATTTATTTCAACAATTTCACTCCTATTTATTTTATTAATCGAGTCTATCCTGGTTTGGTTTTTGATACAATTACATAAAATATATGTGCCAATAAGTGATTGGTTTTACTGCCTTAAATTTTTTATTTTTTCATTAATTGGAAGTGAAATTCTAAAATTCATGTCACTGTATTTATTCTTAGTTGATGATATAAAAAATATCAACTTAACACTCGCCAACTCATATGAAAAAATGTCTTTTTTCTGGGTTTCAAGAATTTCTGATTTTATGTTTCTCATTTTAGGTATTGTACTATTTAGCATAGAAATTAAAAATGTACGAGGCAATAGCTTTCGTACTTCTTTTTTTGCAGTTACCTATTTTTCCATTTCCATCAGCTTGATCTTTTTATTATTTAACAACTGATGAAAGCTCTCTTGATTATTACACCAGCTCAGGGACACTATTCGGCAACTTTTTCATTGGTCGACTCGTTGACACATCTTGGATATTTAACGTACATATCTACAAATATCGAATATGAAAGTAATTTGAAATCTTTGGGATATAATACTTGTATACTAAATGCCATCCCCTTTGGTTTAGATTATGACCTATATGGCGATTATTCAACTAGTCAATTAAAAGAGATTTTAAGTGAAAGAATGGAATTTAAAATCTATGAAAGCAGAAAACTTGAATTAGAAAATATCATCGAAAATATCGCCCCTGATTTAGTATTTATCGATTCACATAATTCAACAGATTTTATCCCATTATACCACATTTTGAAAAAGAATAAATGCAAATTATTTTTTCTGCAAACTACATTATCTACATCTCTATGCTGGAATTCTCCTCATCTGACTAGCGCGTATTCGCCTGATAAACCAGTAAAAATACGTATTGAAAATACCTTAATAAAGGCTAATTTATTGAAAAATAGATTTTTTGAATGGGTGAAATTTATGGGATTTGATGATAAATCAACCATAAAAAAGAAATTCACTCAGGAAAATATTAATAAGAAATACGCTCTAAAATGGACCTATCCAATTGGCTGTACATTCAATTCAATTGATACCATCGCAGTAAGTCCAATTGAATTGGAATTCAACACTACAATTCATGATACGATATATTTAGGAACCTCCGTAATGCAAGCAACTGAAAGCGCAATAAACGGACAGGGGCATTTTAAAAAAGAGCTACTTTATGTTTCATTCGGCACATTAAACATTCACAAAACTCGTATAATAGAAACCTTTCTTGATAAACTAAATGAAGTATTATATGAGCTCCCTAATGTTAAGACAATAGTCACGGTGGGAAAGAACATGTCATTATATAATTCGAACCAAAGTAGGTGGAACCAAATTCAATTATTACAATATGTTGATCAAAAAGATATTTTAAAATCGTGTGATTTTTTTATTTCACACGGGGGACTAAACTCCATTAAAGAAGCAATACATTTTAACGTTCCAATGTTAATTTATCCATTGGAAGGTGATCAATTCGGAAATGCACAGAAAGTTAAATATCACAATCTAGGGCTAACGGGAAATATAGAACTAATAACACAGGAATCGTTGAAATCTAATTTGTCAATCTTGATAAAAGAAAGGTCTAAGTACAAATCCAATTTACAGGATTTTAACCAAAGAATCAGTAATTACAATTCTACAGAAGTTCTTCTTAAGGCAATTAACAAAGCGAAAATATTAGAATAGAAAAAACCACCTAATTCAAATACTTCAACGCTATCTCCTCTCCAATCTGCTCTAGAAGCTCCGCGGCATGTGCAAGGGATTCAATAGAATTAGCGGCACGGGAGGATATGGTTATTACATCAGTCTCATCCAGGAAAAGCGGGAAGTTTGTTGAACTTTCAAAGGCGCCTGATACTAGGATGGTTTGTTTGAAGACTTTGTCGCAGCGTTTTACCACTTCGGAGACGACTTTGCCATCCCAGGTGGAAGAGTCGATCTTTCCTTCACCGGTGATAATGAAGTCTGCTTTTAGGAGAGCGCGGTTGAAGTGGACTTTGTCCATCACCCAGCTGGAACCAGGGACTATTTTTGCCTTAAGGAAATAAAGAGCGCCAGCTCCGAGGCCACCTGCTG
>JBEEPP010000056.1:0-5341 GCA_041191045.1 Pseudomonadota bacterium | reverse complement strand
GGTGGTGAAGTCATCATTACGGCAGACCACGGCAATGCAGAACTTATGGAAGATTATGAAAATAAACAAGTCCATACCCAACATACCACCAACGTGGTGCCTTTACTCTATATAGGTCGTAAAGCGACAATTAAGCCTCACGGAAAACTCTCTGATATTGCTCCTACCCTGCTTTATCTCATGGGTGAAAAACAACCATCTGAGATGACAGGACAAAACTTAATTCAATTGAATGATTAAAGTCAAAAATGTCTCAATGAATTTTTTAATTCAATGCATCTTCATATTATTTTTATCTCATTCTGCTTTAGCTGCAACTAAAGCTGATTCCGCGAAAGAAAATTTAAATGCTGTTCATGAAAAGATTGACCAGCTTAAAAAAGAATTGAGCGGCACACAAAAAGCGCAGGAGGATGCAACTGATCAATTAAAAAAAAGTGAAAAACAAATTAGCGATACCAATCGTTCACTATACGAAATATCAGTTCAACAAAAGAAAAACTATACCAAACTTCAAGAACTCAAAGCACAATCCGATACGGTAGAATCTCAAGTTGATCTCCAGAGAAAAATGCTAAGCGAGCAAATCTACCAGCAATACCTTCATGGCGATCCAGGGTACTTGCAAATGATTATCCAATCTGAAAATCCGAGTGTTGTCGCAAGAAATATTCAATACTATTCTTATGTGGCTAAGGCTCGCGCTAAAAGTATTTATCAAATGCAAGGTAATTTAAAAAAGATTGAGGCCTATAGCCTTGAAACCGCATCGAAACTAAAAGAAATTGCGAACTTAAAACAAAAGGAAGAAGTTAAGCGGACTGAGCTCGAGTCACAAAAGAAAGATCGAGCCAAACTCATTGCAAGCTTATCTTCTAAAATTAATCAGCAACGTAATGAAATCCAAAAATTAATGCGAGATGAAAAAAGATTGACTGATCTCGTTGATCGTTTGGCAAGATTGCCCTCAGCACCCGCACCTTCTAAGCGAGAAGAAAAAATATCTTCGAAAACACCTATTGTGAGGAATGAAACTATCCCTACAGAAACATTTACAGGTCAGAAATTTGAATCGCTACGAGGTAAGTTAAGCTTACCTGTAAAGGGAGATGTGATTAATCGATTTGGTTCGCCACGGGAAGATACTGGCTTATCTTGGAAAGGTTTATTTATTAAATCCAATGAAGGTAATGAAGTAAAATCAATCGCAACAGGTCGAGTGGTTTTTGCTGACTGGCTTCGAGGCTTTGGCAATCTTATTATTGTTGATCATGGGGAGGGTTTTATGAGCCTCTATGGTAACAATCAATCTACACTCAAAAAGACAGGCGAAATTGTGCGCGGAGGAGACGTGATTGCTTTAGTAGGTAACACTGGTGGAAACGAATCAAATGGTCTTTATTTTGAATTAAGAAAACTCAGTAAACCTTTTGATCCTTTGGCCTGGACTTCAATCAAATAAATTACTCACCAATCGCATGCATCAAGATACGTCGCTCATGCGATTGATAGCGATGTTCGTATAAAAAAATACCTTGCCATTGGCCTAGAGCAACTTTACCTTGCTTGATCGGTATAGACAGGCTGGTCTGTGTTAGGGCAGTTCTGATATGCGCTGGCATATCATCTTCACCTTCAGCTGTATGAATAAACAAAGAATCGCCATCAGGTACTAAGCGCTCAAAAAAACTTTCTAAATCAACTAAAACATCTGGGTCGTAATTCTCATTAATAAGCAGACTCGCTGAAGTATGTTGCACGAAGAGCGTTAATAAGCCTTCTTTGAAATCCGATTCATTTACCCAATCCAAAACTTTTTGGGTGACATCATAAAAATGGCGACCCGAAGTACGGATCGCCAATGTTTGACTAGCCTGTTTCATCAATCAAGACTTTACTTAAATTTTAGTAAATTTAAGTTTACCTGAAACACTATCAATCTTAATGGTATCTTTTGCCATAAAATGGCCTGCTAAAATTTCTTTAGCGAGTGGATTTTCAATTTCAGATTGAATCGCTCTCTTTAAAGGTCTTGCACCATAGACTGGATCAAATCCTTCTTTGGAAATTTCTTCTAAGGCAGCATCCGTAATGTCCACTTTCATTTCAAGTTGTGCCAATCGATCTTTTAAATATTGCAACTGAATTGCTGCAATCGATTTCACATGATCATCTGCTAACGCGTGGAAGACAACCACTTCATCAATACGATTAATGAACTCTGGACGGAAATGATTTTTAACTTCACCCATCACAGCTAATTTAATGACCTGATAATCATCACCCGACATCGCTTGGATCATGTTAGAAGCTAAGTTAGATGTCATGATTATCACTGTATTTTTAAAATCTACAGTTCGTCCTTGTCCATCTGTTAAACGTCCATCGTCTAATACTTGAAGAAGCACATTAAACACATCTGGATGTGCTTTTTCTACCTCGTCTAATAAAATGACACTGTAAGGTTTACGTCTTACTGCTTCAGTGAGATAACCACCTTCTTCATAGCCAACGTATCCTGGGGGAGCTCCAATTAATCGAGCTACAGAATGTTTTTCCATAAACTCACTCATATCAATTCTGATTAAGTGATCTGGGGAGTCAAATAAAAAATTAGCTAATGATTTACATAGCTCGGTTTTACCGACGCCTGTGGGTCCTAAGAATAGGAAGGAGCCATAAGGTCGATTAGGATCACTTAAACCTGATCTTGAACGACGGATTGCATCGGACACTACACGCACAGCCTCATCTTGTCCTACGACACGCTCATGGAGTTTATCTTCCATTTTTAAAAGCTTATCGCGTTCTCCTTGCATCATTTTTGCCACAGGAATGCCTGTGGCACGACTCACGACTTCTGCTATTTCATCAGCCCCCACTTCGGTTCGAAGCATGCGATTTGCTTGGGTCTTGGCAGTTTCGGCTTTAGCAGCTTGTTTAAGTTGCGTCTCTAATTCTGGTAATTTTCCATACTGCAACTCAGACACTTTTTGCCATTCACCTTTTCGTGTTGCCTCTTCAATTTTTAAACGTATTTGTTCAATCTCTTCTTTGATATGTTTTGAGCCTTGAAGTTGTGCTTTTTCTGATTTCCAAATTTCTTCCAAATTGCTAAATTCTTTTTCAAGCTTCTTAATTTCATCTTCAATCAACTCAAAACGTTTTTTAGACGCTTCATCTTTTTCGCGACGCATAGCTTCACGTTCAATTTTTAATTGAATAAGTCGACGTTCTAATTTATCTAAAACTTCTGGTTTAGAATCAATCTCCATCTTGATACGAGATGCAGCTTCATCAATTAGGTCAATTGCCTTATCAGGTAAGAATCGATCCGTAATATATCGATGTGATAATTCTGCTGCAGCTACAATCGCAGGATCAGTAATCTCGACATTGTGATGAAGCTCATATTTTTCTTGCAGGCCACGAAGTATTGCAATAGTAGCCTCCACTGAAGGTTCATCTACGAGCACTTTTTGGAATCGTCTTTCTAATGCAGCATCTTTCTCAATATATTTTCGATATTCATCTAGAGTCGTAGCGCCTACACAATGAAGTTCGCCACGTGCTAATGCAGGTTTTAACATATTGCCTGCATCCATAGCGCCCTCGGTCTTACCAGCGCCTACCATCGTATGGATCTCATCGATAAAAACTATCGTTTGACCTTCATCCAACGCAATTTCTTTTAAGACGGCTTTTAAGCGTTCCTCAAAATCTCCTCGGTATTTTGCTCCTGCTAATAATGCTGCCATATCAAGTGATAGCACTCGTTTATTTTTTAATGAGTCAGGGACTTCACCATTGACGATACGTTGCGCCAAACCCTCTACAATCGCTGTTTTACCCACACCAGGCTCACCAATCAATACAGGGTTATTTTTCGTACGTCGTTGTAAAACTTGAATAGTGCGACGGATTTCATCATCACGACCAATCACTGGATCAAGCTTACCGATGCGTGCTCGTTCTGTTAAATCAATTGTATATTTCTTTAAGGCTTCTCTTTGGCCGTCTGCATCTTGAGAATTTATTTTGTCATTACCTCTTACAGATTGAACAGCCTTTTCTAAAGCCGCTTTGGTTAAACCATGTTGTCTTAATAATTTAGCCACATCACTTTTATCATCAGCCAATGCTAATAAAAACATCTCGCTTGAAATATAAGCATCACCTAGTTTTTGTGAATTTTTTTCTGTTAAATTTAAAAGATTATTTAAATCTCGAGATATTGAAATTTCACCTTGATTACCCTCAACTTTAGGTAATTTATCAATAGTTGATTTAAGCGACACTTTAAGAGGTGCTAAATTAACACCCGCATAAGATAAAAGTGAAGCTGTACTTCCGTCGTCTTGGTCAAGCAAGGCTTGAACCATGTGAACTGGCTCGATATTAGGATTGTCATTCGCATTTGCAAGACTCTGTGCATCAGCAAATGCTTGCTGAAACTTCGTGGTCAATTTATCAAAACGCATGTTAATTCCTCATAAATTAGTCTAATACTTCTTATATGGGGATAAACCTATAAATTTCAATCAGTTTATAGAATTATTTTTTTAACCATTTATTGAGAAATGCTTTAGAGATTTTTCCACTTAATGGAGTGACTTGATGCGTTGCATCATAAAAGTATGTTCTAGGAAGCTCACCGTACCAATTTGGATCAATACTATATCTGAGCCTATCTTCATCAACCTCCGCATATTGATATTGTTCATGCTGAGGGAGATTTGCCTGACTTAAAATTCTTTCAGCTTTTTTAGCAGACTCTTTTCCATCTACACATACTGTGATTAATTTAACGCTTGTATTTTTAGTGAGGGCCTTACCAAGTTTTTTAAGGTCTTCTATACAATATGGGCAATCAATAGACCAAAAAGAAATAATCAAAGGCTGATTGAGATATTTCGTCTCAATAGCTTTTCGAGTATTGATATCAAACGGCATAAAATCATATGCAAATGAAAGGTTCGAAAAAAACAAAAATATTAAAAAAATCTTTAATTTCATATGGCCTATTCTAGAGATATTAACTGATAGCCATCTTTGATGGTGTTCCAAGAAAGAAAGACTTTATTTTTAAATTGAATAAGCTCTGGATAGTCTGAAACGCCATCAGTTTTTTTAATTACCTTAGATTCTAGCCAATTTTTCCCGCTATCTTCTGACACAGATAAAACAATATAGCTACCAAATTCATTGATCTCTTTCCAGGCCAAATAAACTTTTTCATTAATGCTTAATAATGTCGGGTGACTTGGCTGAAAATTTTTATTTCCAAATCTTTTAGGCGGTGAACTTACCCAGGCTTCACCGTCCATTCGTGCATAAAATA
>JBEEPP010000055.1:0-5372 GCA_041191045.1 Pseudomonadota bacterium | reverse complement strand
GCAATCAGTGCAATATATAAAATAGCAATGAGTGATAGAGTCACCATAAACCCTTTTAAATAGATCGCAGCGTCAGGTGCGATTGGCATTGCAAATCGCATAAAGCTATATGCGCCTAATTTCAACATCACTGCTGCTAATACTACTGAACCTCCTGTTGGTGCTTCAACGTGAGCATCAGGCAGCCACGTATGTAAAGGCCACATTGGAATTTTGACTGCAAATGCCATAAACAAAGCTAGGAAGATAAAAATCTGAGGATAAAGATCAAGACCGGTATTATAAAAATTCACTATCTCAAATGAATGAGTCTGTAAGTAGAGATAAATAAAAGCTACCAACATTAATAACGAACCTAAAACAGTATATAAAAAGAATTTAATCGTGGCATAAATGCGATTAGACCCACCCCAAATACCAATCACTAAGAACATAGGGATAAGCATAGCTTCCCAGAAAATGTAATAAAGCATGGCATCAAGCGCACTAAAAACACCAATCATAAGGCCTGACATGATCAAGAAAGCCGCCATGTATTGTGCAACACGATCTTCTATAGAGCGCCATGAAGCAATGACTACAATTACTGTAGTAAAGCTTGTTAAAAGAATTAAAGGCACAGCGAATCCATCTACACCTAAATGATAGTTAATGTGAAAAGCTGGAATCCAATGAAAAAATTCCTGGAACTGAAACTGTCCAAAAGAAAAATCAAAGGCCGTATAAAGCGGGATCGTAATTAAAAATGAAATCACACTGCTGATAAGCGAAAGCCATTTAGCTTGTGTATCGTTTACTTTTCCACTTAATAAAAGTATAAGTCCACCTAAAAAGATAGGCGTCCAAATTGAATAACTTAATATATGAGTTAAATTCATCTTATATTTTTATAAAGAAGGTTAAAAATAAAAATACGCCTATCACCATCGCAAAAGCATAGTGATAAATATAACCCGATTGAATTACCCGTATTTTTTCTGCAAACTTACCGATAGATTTTGCTGTTCCATTGACAAGCCATCCATCAATAATTTTTATATCGCCTATTTGCCAGAATCTTTCACCTAAAAAACGACTGCCAAAAGCAAAAAACTTTTCATTAAAGGTATCAAATCCATATTTATTTTCTAATATGCGGTAAATCATTTGTGTTCGATTGAAAATAGCTTTGGGAAAATTTAAATTCACTTGGTAACAATAATAAGCTAATGCAACACCGCTTAATGCAAATAAGAAAGGTAAGCTCACTAGGCTGTGCAATGCCATACCAAAAGGTCCATGATAAATTTCATGAAAATGATGGCTTAAGTGTTCCATCGAAGGATGCGCTTTAATGTCTAAGAAAATGCTTTTTGTAAAAAAGTTACCGAACAATATAGGCTCGATTGTCATATAGCCAATTACTAAAGATGGGATAGCAAGCAGTACTAAAGGCAAAGTAACGCTTAAAGGACTCTCGTGTGGATTATCTTTTGCGCTTAAGCCATGATGGTGATCATCATGATGCACCAACTTCTGAAGACGCCATTTCTCTTTGCCATGAAATACTAAGAAATAAAGTCTAAACGAATAAAAAGCCGTTATAAAAACGCCTATCAATACAGCAAAATAAGCGAAGTGGCTTCCTGTGATATGGGAGAATTTCACAGCTTCAATCAAGCTATCTTTTGAATAGAATCCTGAAAATAATGGTGTGCCTATTAATGCTAAAGAGCCAATTAAAAAAGTAATCCATGTCATAGGCATATATTTTTTTAAATTGCCCATGTGTTGAATATTTTGATCATGATGCATACCTATAATGACTGAACCAGCGCCTAAGAAAAGCAAAGCTTTAAAGAATGCATGTGTCATTAAATGAAACATAGCCACTGAATAAGCTGAAGCACCTAGCGCTACTGTCATATAACCTAATTGTGAAAGTGTTGAATACGCAATAACACGCTTAATGTCATTTTGAATAATACCTAATAAACCCATAAATAATGCGGTAATAGCGCCAATGATCATGACAAAAGAAAGTGCAGTATCAGATAACTCAAATAAAGGTGATGCTCGTGAGACCATAAAAATACCTGCGGTGACCATCGTCGCAGCATGAATCAATGCAGATATAGGTGTCGGGCCTTCCATTGAATCTGGAAGCCACACATGCAATGGCACTTGTGCAGATTTGCCCATAGCTCCAATAAATAACAAAATACATATTACTGTAACGACGGAAATAGGCTGTCCAAATAACTGCATCGTGTGGGCCGCTATAATCCCTGCGCTATTAAATACCTTCGCGTAATCGAGTGAGCCCGTCCAATAAAGAATTAAAGCAATACCTAAAATAAAACCAAAATCACCAACACGATTAACCAGAAAAGCTTTGAGATTTGCATAAATTGCAGTGGGTCTTTCAAACCAGAATCCAATAAGAAGATAAGACACAAGGCCTACTGCTTCCCATCCAAAAAAGAGCTGCATGAAATTATTACTCATAACTAACATCAACATTGAAAAAGTAAATAAGGAGATATAACTAAAGAATCTTCGATAGCCTAGATCCCCTTTCATATAACCCATCGTATAAATGTGAACCATCAGCGATACAAAAGTTACAACAACCATCATCATGGCTGTTAAATTATCAATTAAAAAACCAACCTCAAATTGATAATGTCCTGTAAGAAGCCACTGATAGATTGTCTGATTTAAAACTAACCCATTTAATGTTTCATTAAGCGTGAAACATGAAAGAACAAATGCAATAAAAACAGAAAAAATAGTCATACTTGATGCAAAAAATTCGGGTAATTTTCGACCTAAGATGCCTACGCAGAAAGACGCTATAAGAGGCAATAACGGAACTGCTATATATGAATAAATAGAATTCAAGTGATCACCCGTTAAGACGATTTAAATCGTCAACGTTAATAGAGCGAGTATTTCTAAAAATTAAAACGATAATTGCTAAGCCTATTGCTGACTCTGCAGCTGCAACCGTTAAAATAAAGAACACAAAAATTTGTCCGGCAATATCGTTTAAGTAATGTGAAAAAGCAATAAAGTTAATATTCACGGCAAGCAACATAAGCTCAATCGACATAAGCAAAATAATAATATTTTTTCGGTTAAGAAAAATACCTACTACACTGATCGTAAATAAAATTGCAGCAAGGATAAGGTAATGAGATAAACCAATCATGTTCTTTCCTTCGCTTTGGGTTTTATATACTTTTCCTCTGATTTCATTCTAACTATTCGCACTCGATCTTGACGCTTCACAGCTACCTGATCTGCAGGATTTGTTTTTTTGCTATCTTTACGATCGCGCAGTGTTAAAGCAATTGCTGAAACAATAGCAATAAGTAAGACAACAGAAGCGAGTTCAAACGGAAGCACGTAATTAGAATATAAAGTATTACCTATCATTTCTGTATTCGAGGTATTTGAAATTGGCTCTGTAATAGGCGCCAGAGTAAATGGTTTGGTTTTAAAAACCATCACCATTTCAACCATCATAAGGAGACCTATAAATCCTGCCATGGGTAAGTAATCCCAGAAACCTTCTCTTAATTTATCTAGATTGATATCAAGCATCATTACCACAAATAGAAATAAGACCATTACAGCACCTACATAAACTAGTACTAATGCAATCGCTAAAAATTCAGCTTGCAATAGAAGCCAGATGCCTGCGGCGTTAAAAAATGCTAAAACTAAAGATAGTGCTGCAGTTACAGGATTCCTAGAAGTAATGACGCTCAATCCTGAACTAATAAGCACGAAGGATAAAACATAAAATACGAAATCTTTAAATTCAATCATGATTTATCGAAACCTCTCATCTTGAGCACGGTCTTCTGCAATTTGTTTTTCATATTTGTCACCTACGGCAAGCAACATGTCTTTCGTATAAATTAAATCGCCCCGAGACTCCCCGTGGTAATCAAAAACTCTTGTTTCAACAATAGAATCCACAGGACAAGATTCTTCACAGAAACCACAAAAGATACATTTAGTAAGATCAATGTCATAACGGGTCGTACGTCTTGTTTTATCTTCCCGCTCTTCGGATTCAATCGTAATTGCCATAGCAGGGCATACAGCTTCACATAATTTACAGGCAATACAACGCTCTTCACCATTTGCATAACGACGAAGCGCATGAAGGCCTCTAAAGCGATTAGATTGTGGTGTTCTTTCTTCCGGATACTGCACAGTAATCTTTCTTGCAAAGAAATAGCGGCCTGTAAGGAGCATGCCCTTGAGAAGCTCAATGAGCATCAGACTTGATAAGAATTGTTTGGTTTTTTTAATCATTTAGTGAAATAGATATCCCCATGAGGTTTGCATCATGCCGCCAATAAATACTATCCATGCAATTGTAATTGGAATAAAAATTTTCCAGCCTAATCGCATAATTTGATCATATCGATATCGAGGGAATGTGGCTCGAAACCATAAGAAGCAAAATAGTAAAAATGCAACTTTAATTAAAAGCCATAAAAAGCTATCCGGAACAAATGGAATGGGAGATAACCATCCACCTAAGAACATTAAAGCTGCAAGCATCGAAACTAAAATCATGTTCGCATATTCAGCTAAGAAAAATACTGCGAAAGCCATACCGGAATATTCCACATGGAATCCAGCCACAATTTCAGATTCGCCTTCAGCCACATCAAAAGGTGCTCGATTTGTTTCTGCTACAGCACTAATAAAGTAGATAATAAATAAAGGAAATAAAGGCCAGATATACCAATGCCAGAAACCTCCCTCTTGCCCCAAGACAATTTTTCCTAAATTTAAACTATTGGCACACATTAAAACGCCTACTAGCGTAAATCCCATGGCAATCTCATAAGACACAATCTGCGCCGCAGAACGTAGACTTCCTAAAAATGCATACTTAGAATTTGAAGCCCATCCTGCAATAATCACTCCATAAACTGCAATAGATGTCATAGCTAAAATATATAAAAGACTTGCATCAATATCTGCAATTACTAAATTAAGATCAAAAGGGATTACAGCCCAAGCAGCAAAAGCTGGTGCAATTGCTAAAATAGGTGCCAAGAAAAATAAAACTTTATTTGATGCTGTAGGGAGAATAATTTCTTTGAATAAAAGTTTTAAGGCATCAGCAATTGGCTGAAGTAATCCAAAATAACCTACACGATTAGGTCCAATACGCACTTGCATATAACCAATGACTTTTCTTTCAAAATAAGTGAGATAAGCCACCGATATCATCAAAGGTAAAACGACAGCTACAATTTTTAAAAGTATCCATAATGTTTTGGCAATATCAGGCCACCAAGCTCCAAAGAAAGATGTCATCAAAGCATCCATCTTTAAGATGCACTCCTCGAAGTTATTTT
>JBEEPP010000054.1:0-5427 GCA_041191045.1 Pseudomonadota bacterium | reverse complement strand
ATGCGAAATTTAATACATCAAAAACGTAACTATTATTATTGGAGTTGAGGGCCCCTGCCTTAATCGGTTCGGGAGCTGCGATATGGTAAACAGAAAGTGAATGGTCGCCTTTATGTTCTATCAGTTTATTTTCATGAAATGTAATTACTTTATCGAGCTGAGAAGCTCTATGAGATAAAGCATTTTTATCACCAACAACTGTAATAAATGCCGGGAATTTTTTTTCGCTCAGCAAAACGCAAAGATCAAGGCCAATACCTGCAGGTTCGCCTGAGCTTATGACGATATGTGGCTTAAAAAAACTCAAGATAAGAAACTAAAAATTATCTTCTAAACGAAGCTCTACAAAAGAGCGATCTCGTAATTCTTGCAGCCAATCTTGGTAAGCCTCTTCAGATTTTCGCATTTTGATTTGTTGCCTAGCTTGAATTCGAGCTGATTCCTTCGACATATCCTGAGATCTTCTTTCCAGAACTTGAATAAGATGCCATCCAAAAGGAGTTTTAATAGGATCACTTATTTGATTCACATTAAGCTGCTTGATTGTTTTTTCAAACTCAGGAACAGTATCTCCTGGATTGATCCAGCCTAAATCACCGCCATTATTTGAAGAAGGATCTTCTGAATATTGCTTTGCCATATCCTCAAACTTCGTGCCATTTTCTAAACGCTCTTTAATGCCGATTAACTTTTGACGACCTTCATTTTCCGAAGTAATTTCAGAAAGTTTAATTAAAATGTGCCTTACATGGGTTTGTTCAACAACTAGAGGACCACTAGATCCTTTTTTGTTGATTAGTTTAAGAATATGAAAACCATTAGGACTTCTTAAAATAGAGGTAAGTTTACCCACTTCGGTTTTTTTTAGAGCATCCACAAACAATGTTGGTAAATCTGAAGCCTTTTTCCAGCCTAGATTTCCGCCTTCAAGCGCATTTGGTGTTTCTGAAAATATTGCAGAGACTTGAGTGAAATTTTTACCTGATTGAATTTGTTTAACGGCTTCTTCAGCTTTATTCTTTAATTTATCAATTTTTTCGGGCGACGCATCTTCAGGCACGCGAATAAGAATATGAGCAACTTCAAATTCATCTTGAAATTCTTTTGATTGTGCATTTAGGAAGTTATCAATTTCTCCATCAGTAATTAAGATTTTGCTATCAACCTCACGTTCTTTTAATTGCGCAATCGTGATTTCATTTCTAATTTCTTCTCTAAACTTATAAAAATTAGTGCCATCAGTTTCTAGATTTTTTTTGAAATCAGCCACATTCAGTTTATTTTTTTCCGCGATACGTTCAATAGTTTTATCAACTTGGGCATCGCTAATTTTTAGTCCTGTTTGATTAGCAAGTTGGATTTGAATACTGTTTGATATTAATCTTTCTATCACTTGTTTTTTTAAGATACTTTCTGAAGGGATTTCAATTTTTTGACTTTTGAGATTACTAATCACAGAATTTATTTTTTCTTGTAATTCCTTTTCTGTAATTACATCTTGATCAACGATAGCAATAATACGATCAAGTTTTTTAATATCAGATTCAGGTTTTGTTTGTCCAAAAGAAGAGGATATTAAGCCAAAGACAATTAAGGCCAAATAAATATTTAATATTATTTTTTTAAATTGCATTTGAAAATTAGTTAAAGTTTGCCTGACGATTAACATCAGGGATTTGATTTACCGTTCTCAAGCCTGGTACATTTCTATACAAGAAAGTATTCAATCTATTTGCATCTGATCCTATAGATCCGATACCATTTAATTCAAGCTGTACAAAAAATGCATAGTTTGCTTCCGGAGTTGTTGGCAATGATATTCTGTCAAAAATTGATCTTGCAACCCAGCACCCACCGTCATATTCTAATCCCCCTAAAACTTCAATCGTTTGCGAGCTCTTCAAATCGTAGTTATAACGACCAATAGAGTAGAATCGGTTTCCAAGAGGCCACTGACCCGCTGCATTAAAAACTTCCAAATTTTGATTATTATCAAGAATATTATCAACCATTCGATAGCTTACATTGAGCATTTTACCTGGCTCTGGATTGTATCGAGCCCCAAGCGTGCTTCTTAATAAATTGTTAGAGCTTGGGTTAAATTGAAACATACCATCTAGGTTAAGTGAATTTGGTAATTTTGCTGATGCACCCATAAAAATATCTGAATTTGTTTTTTTAGCTTCTAATAGATCATTACCAAAAACTCTTCTGTCTTCAAAATAATACCTTTGAGCAATTATGGCTGAAAATCTCTCCTTACCATTTTTATCTAAAATTTTAGATGTAACCGATGCAGTTAATTGATTTGCATCGTTTATTCGATCTACTCCATTGTATTGATTTTCAAAAAATAAAGTTTGCATATTTAAATCAGCAAGGCCTGTATCAAAATTAGGTAATACGGATTGGTCTTTATATGGAATGTAGACATAAAATAATCTTGGTTCAAGCGTGTTTGTATAATTTTGACTTAAAAAATTTATATTTCTGTCGAGATAAACACCGCTATCTAGAGAAAAAATGGGCGTGATTAAATCTTTGTTATTATCAGGTGAATGATTAAGATTATAAGACCGTATGTTTGTAGATAATTTCGGCTTTAAATATCCATAATTAGAGGTTAATGGAATGGTGATTGCTGGTGTCATGCTCAATCTACTCCCAGTAATCTGTTGGTTACCTGTAAACGTGAAGTTATCATCCCTCTCAAAAAGAGTCCATTGTGACCTAAAGTCTAATGTAAAATTATCGTAGTCTTTATTTCCTGAGAGATTGACTTGCGGAAGTCTCTGATACGGAGAATTTGATGCGCTTGTTAATGTTTGAAATTTTTCTGTCAAAACGTTTAATTTCCAAATATCACCTGAATAATTTAGATTTGCTCTTTGAGGTAAATTTACTACGCTAGTGACTTGGATCATGGATGCTAAATCAGCAAAATAATTATTGTCTGATACTTTTTGTAGGTCATAAGATCCTGACCAGCCTCTGCCAAATTGATGCTGATGAGTGAGTTTTAAAAAATATCGATTATCTTGGCCACTTGCCTCATCATGATTCATGTAATGAAGCTCATTAACTCCTGAATAATTCTCGGTTAAATAGCGAAACTGGCCTTCTGCCATTGGACCTCTTCTACCTAAATACCTTGCTGACAGAGTTGCATCCATATTAGGTGAAATATTAAAATAATAAGGTATTCGAAGATCAAAACCACTTCTAGTAGTCGTACCAAATGTCGAAGATAAAAAACCAGATTGTCTATTCTTATTAAGCGAAAAACTTGTACTTGGCATGTAAAAAATGGGGACACCCTTAAATTCAACTAAAGCATTTGAAGCCTTTACTTGATCTTTTTTTGTGTCAATTTCGATATTTTTTGATTTGATATACCAGTCATCTGAATTAGCTTCACAGGTTGTAATCCTGCTAGATTGGAGACGTTTTTTGTTTTCACCATCAAAAAAAATTGTTTTAGCATCCCCACGATAATTATAGTTATGTTTAGTTATTTCATAACCCCTTTTAATAACTGTTTGTTCTTTTTTTTGAGATTTTAAATTAAAGCTTACGTCATCCATCTGCCCTGTATAGTCTGTTAATTTGTAATTAAGTGTTGAGCCAGTAAGGGAGATGTTTTCTAATTCTATGGATGTATTCCCTTGCGTTATTAATTTTTCCGAGATTTCATCATACTCAATCACTTCGGCTTTAATCGTTTTATTACCTTTCTTAAGGATTGCATTACCTCTAGCCTTCATTTTGCGATCAAGAAGGGTTTCAAGATTCTCGCCTTCAATTTCAACTAAGTCTTGAGAAATTTCTGGTGATTGTTTTTCGCTTAACAAATCTTCAGCAGATGAAAGCTGAGGAAGCAGCAAAAGCAATAGCCATAGCGGTAAGATTGTTTTTCTAAACATGGAATTTTGCTGAAGGAGCAAGTAGGGGTGCTATAGTTTTAATGTTGAATATTTCATAAACGTTAAAATCTCACATTTTAGCTATTTTATCAACTTAAATTTATTAATAATCAGGTAGTTATATAATTTACTTCATTAAGCTATTTGCGTTAAATGCAGAATTTTTTTTAAAAAATTGCTAGGTATTTTTTATTGTGACTCGCGAACTTCAAATCACTGAATGGTTAAATAATATTCTTAAAAATCAAGAGTATACGATAAAACCTGCTTCATCGGACGCTAGTTTTCGGCGTTATTTCCGCGTCATGTCAAATAATCAATCTTATATTTTGATGGACGCCCCTCCTGAAAAAGAAAATTCAAAGCCCTTTGTTGACATAGCGAATACTCTTCTTAATGCAGGGTTAAATGTACCCAAAGTTTATGAGGCTGATCTTAAAGCAGGGTTTTTATTGTTGTCAGATTTGGGTAATAAAACTTATCTTGATGAGCTTAATCATCAAAATGCATCATTGCTATATAGAGATGCCTATTTAGCGCTAATTAAAATTCAAAAAAATGCTGATACTCAGTCACTCAAGCTCTATGACAATGCATTATTGATGCAAGAACTTAAATTATTTCCTGATTGGTATCTAAAATTCCATAAATCTTATGAAATGAATGATTCGGAGAAAAATGAACTTGATTCAACTTTTGATTTGCTAATTCAAAATATTAAATCTCACACCCAAGTTTTTGTGCATAGAGATTTTCATTCTAGAAATTTAATGTTTTGTAATGGCGATCTGGGAGAAAATCCGGGCATTTTAGATTTTCAAGATGCAGTCAAAGGGTCTATCGTCTATGATCTTGTCTCCTTATTTAAAGATGCTTATATTGTTTGGAGCGAGGAAGAGGTCATAGACTGGCTTATTCGATATTGGGAGCATGCCAAACAAAATAAACTTAAAGTGCAAGATGACTTCGCAGAGTTCTATAGAGATTTTGAATGGATGGGGGTTCAAAGGCATTTAAAAGTTTTAGGTATTTTTGCCCGCTTAAATTACAGAGACCATAAAGCAAATTATTTGAATGATTTACCAGCCGTTGAAAATTACACGATCAGGGCATGTGAGCGCTATAAGGATTTACATCCTTTATTAAAACTGATGAATAGATTAAGCTCGACATAAACTTATGAAGGCTATGATTTTAGCAGCAGGAAGGGGGGAAAGAATGCGCCCTCTTACAGATCATATACCAAAACCACTTTTAGAGGTTGCGGGAAAGCCATTGATTATTTGGCATTTGGAAAAATTAGCTAAAGCGAATTTTGAGGATGTGATTATTAATCATGCGCATTTGGGAGAAATGATTGAGGCTTGTATTGGTGATGGCTCAAGATGGAATCTTAAAATTACTTATTCTAGAGAAGGCTCACCACTAGAAACAGCAGGCGGCATTAAGAAAGCATTGCCGCTAATTGGGGATCAGCCATTTTTGGTAGTAAATGCAGATATAT